>JAVBJW010000012.1:0-20190 GCA_031546805.1 Anaplasmataceae bacterium | reverse complement strand
AGCGTGTAACTTAGTTGAATTTAGAACGTCCTAATTCCTGTTCTTGTTTACCAGTTTCCACATTTTTTTCTTGCACATGCTGATGTGCCCTGTTGAATCTATCATCTATATAACTGCCAGAAAATCATCTGCCACACACCTTCTCTTGCCCACCTCATGAAACGTTTATTTGACCATTTTCCGTATTCAGCTGCTCCACGGTGCTCCACTATCCACATTACTGCTGCCATGAATTTTCTATTATCTTTTGCACTTCTTCCGCTTCTTTCCCTGGTAAACTATCTTTTATCCTTTCCCATTTTTCAAATCATATATTCCATCAACTTTCAAAAATACCATTTTCTTTTTTATTGTCGACTTGGCCTGAACGTTTGATATAGTTTACTGTTGAATTATATATTAATTTCATAATATATCAAAAATGATTTAAAAAGATTAACCATTTCGAAACGACATTTTTACTCATGACAGAAAAAGCAGCACTTAAAATTCTAGAAATTCCCTACTAATATATAAACTCACTCAGTGTTTTAAATAGTAAATTAAGAGAATTATTATCCGACATGCTATGCTCTGCTGATTTAATTAAGTGTACTTCTGCATTACTAGATTTTATTTTCTCTGCTAGAGTAAGGGAGTAGTTATATGGTACATCTTTGTCATTTAGACCATGTAATAAACGTACAGGGCAATTGATGTCGATGTTATTTTTATTGAGTAGTAAATTTTTTCTACCATCTTTGATTAAGTTTTTTGTGATTTTATAACTACAGCTACTGTCATCTGAGATGAAATCTATCACTCCTAGAGAAAGTAAATCGTCTTTCTGTTGATCTGATAATTTATTGAATATTAGCTCTTCTGTGAAATCAGGAGCAGCAGATATTCCAATTAGTGCTGATACTCGCTCTGGCATACTCAGCGCAGTAAGAAGCATAAGCCATCCTCCCATACTTGAACCAATAATTATCTGTTTGCCATTGGTTAATTTCTCTATTACTTCTAAACAATTTTCATGCCAATTGCTTACTGTATAGTCAGTAAACTGACCATTAGAGCTGCCATGCCCTAGATAATCAAACAGAGTCAATTCTATATCAGATTTTTGGCAAAATTCATACAAGGCATTTGCTTTTGTACCATTCATATTAGATGCAAAGCCACCATAGAAAATTACAGATGCTCTTGTTCCAGTTACTTTTTTATATGCTATACGATTATTATTTCTATCGATGCAGTATTTCATTATTTAAGTTTCAAGATATATAATAAAAATTAAACTAAAATCAAAGATAGTAAATAAAAAAATAATATGATTATTTTAATATAATACTAAACTTTATATGTTAAGATTTTAATATATCAATAAAAGTGGCGCTAATTATGGGTCATAAAGTAATAAAAAGTCATTGCGATGGAAATCAAAAAAGTTACATAACTCTATATGATATACTCAAAACAGGTGCAGCAAATGCTTTTGATAAAGATGGCAATTTTAAATATCTAGATCAACTTGGTAAGATTGATATTAAAATGCATGCTATGTTTAGAAATTATAATAATCCACAAGAACTTAAGAACATACAAGTAGTAGATAAATCTAATTGTATAGGAAAGAATACGCAAATTACTGATGAAGGTAATACAAGTAAAGTTGAGATTAATTTCGATACTGCAAGACATGGATGTGGTAAATTTGCAGTAGAAAAACTTTTAACTAATCCTGATAGTTTTAAGATAATGCTAAATAATGACTCAAAAGTAGATTGTAAGAGTCAACTCCCTGAGCATTCTAAATATGTGGAACTTGAAGGATATATAGGTATGAGCAACACACAGTACGGCAACATATCCAATAGCACCTTAGGTAGTGGCTATAATGATAGTACTTATGTATATAATTGTGAATGTACTATTTAACAAATGCTTCCAATTTAAGCCAACCAATGGTTGGCTCAAAAAATAAATCCTAAATTTAACATATTTCAAAAGAGGTTTAAAACCACAAAGTTCACATTATAGTTAAGGTTCAAGAGCAAAAGTTTAAATTGTATTTTACTTCAGTATAGTTTTTATATACAGTACATACGTTGAAATACAATTAAAAAATGTTACCAAAAATTACTACATTAGATAATAACCTTCGTATTGTAACTGATTTTTTACCTAATGTAGAGTCTGTTGTCTTAAGCCTTTGGGTAAATGTAGGAAGTAGGTTTGAAAATGACAAAAATAAGGGAATATCGCATTTTCTTGAACATATGGCCTTCAAAGGTACAAAGACTAGAACCGCTCTAGATATAGCAAAAGCTTTTGATGATATAGGCGGCAATTGCAATGCTCATACAGGTAGAGAAAATACTGTTTACTACGCTAAAGTGTTAAAAGATGATGTCAAAGTCGCAATTGATATTTTAACAGATATAATAATAAATTCTACTTTTCCTGATGATGAAATAGAACGCGAAAAAGGTGTGGTTTTACAGGAGATTTGTAGGACTAATGATTCTCCAAGTGATATTATATCTGATAAGTATATGGAAACAGCTTATAGTAAACAGTCTTTTGGACATTCTATACTTGGTTCTCCAGAGACAGTTAAATCTTTTTCTCGCGACGATTTATTCAACTATACAGAAGAATACTATTACAGTGACAACATGATTTTTGCTGTATCAGGTAATATAAGCCACGATGAAATCATATCTTTAGCTACTCCAATACTTGCAAAAATTAAAAGTAAAAAGCATGAAAAGATGCAAGAATCGGTTTACAAAGGTGGTGAATATTTAGAAAATAGAGATCTAGAGCAGGTTAACATATTGGTTGGTTTTCCTAGCGTTTCATACTATGATGATAAATACTATGCTATTTTAGTTTTAGATTCTATCTTAGGCAGCGGGATGTCTTCGCGCCTCTTTCAAGAAGTAAGAGAAAAACAGGGTTTAGCTTATGATATTGGCTCACATAATTCAACCTATCGCGATACTGGTATTTTTTCTATCTATGCAGGAACAGATAGCAATAATTTGCCAAAGCTTTTAAGTACTATTACCACAGAGCTAAGAAAATTAATGACTGATTTAAAAGAAGAAGAGATAACTAGAGCCCGTGCTAAAATTAAATCTGGTGTACTTATGTCAAGAGAAAGCAATTATACTCGTGCTGATATATTAGGTCACTGCTATTCTTACCATAATCGTTATTTAAGCGCAGAAGAAATATTAGAAAAGTTTTTTTCTGTTGGTGCCAAAGAGATAAGAGAAAGCCTAGAATTTTTACTATCTCAGCATGAAAATATCACTGTAGCAGCAATCGGTAAGTTAGATAAACTACCAAGTTATGATAAGATAGTTGCAAGTTTCAAATGATATTTAATTTGACAAATTTGTCTATAAACCTACTGCAAAAGTGGTGAGCAAGAAGATAAAATATTTTGCACAATTTATAACACAGATTTTTATGGTGTCTATTTAACATGCACAATGCAAACATTTGCCATTTGCTGAAGAAAATGGAGCCGCTGTTGGCCAAGAAAATCACGATAACAAAGGACAGAACCCGGAAAGGATTTTTAAGATTTTAGCAGACGTCACAGATACAGCAGCCAAAAGACAGTAAAAAACGGAAGAAATTATACTCTGGAAAAAAGGAAACAACCACCATAAAAACTTGAATTATAGTGGAAGAAAATGGGAAAATTCTATCGGTTTCAAGGTCACATATGGGCAGGATTTTAGGATAAGAAAACAGGAGAAATTAAAGTGTTTAAAATCATGTCTCATGTTTATCGGAATTTTCAGAAAAAATATAATATGAGATTCAATATTATTGCTGGAATTGTTAATTTGAGGCATGCTTTTTAACTAACTTAATTTTTACATACCAATTTAGTAGCAGAGCCTTTCTCAGGGGGGTTATTCTAATTTTCATTTGATATCTATTCTTTTTATATTTATGGGTTTACTATAGTTTATTGGTGCTCTCATTTGCCTCCTATAAAATTTTATCCACATGGCCTAGAAGAATATGTAAAAAAGCATCCAGATCATATATTAATAGAGATGAAACAAAACTTTGTTTTGAGATAAACTTGATTTGGTATAGGCTGAAACAGTTAATTAAAAAATTAAATTAATATTAAACTACTGATAATTATATGTGATGTTCTCTTATTTTAGTTAAAATATTCACTTTTTCTTAAAATGTATTTGCAGCTCTTATAAATTATCTTATAATTAGTTTTTGATTATAATGACAAATAATGGCAGAAACAATAGATAAACAAGAAAACAAAAATAGCATCAGTTTAGAAAAACAGAAAGCACTTGATAGTGCAATCAGTCAAATTGAAAAGGCTTTCGGGAAGGGTGCTATTATGAAATTAAAGCAGAACCCTGTAGAAAAGATTGATACTATATCTACCGGTTCGATTGCCCTTGATGTCGCACTTGGTGTTGGTGGTCTGCCAAAAGGGCGTATAATTGAGGTTTTTGGTCCAGAAAGCTCTGGTAAAACTACTTTAGCGCTGCATGTAATTGCAGAAGCTCAAAAAAAAGGAGGCGTTTGTGCATTTATCGATGCCGAACATGCACTAGATGTATTGTATGCCAGAAAACTTGGTGTTAATACTGATGATCTAATTATTTCTCAACCAGATACAGGAGAGCAAGCACTACATATAGTTGAATATTTAGTTTGTTCCGGTGCAGTTGATGTAATAGTTGTTGATTCTGTTGCTGCTTTAACACCTAGGGCTGAAATCGAAGGAGATATGGGAGATCAACACATGGGCCTACAAGCTAGACTTTTAAGTCACGGCTTGCGTAAACTTACTTCTGTAGTGTCAAAGGCAAATTGTATATTACTATTTATAAATCAGATTCGCATGAAAATAGGTGTAGTATATGGCAACCCAGAAACAACAACAGGTGGTAATGCATTGAAATTTTATACTTCAATCAGGTTAGATATACGTAAAATTGGTACTATTAAAGATAAGGATGTTATTATTGGTAATCAAACTAAAGTTAAAGTGGTTAAAAACAAAGTAGCTCCTCCATTTAAGCAAGCAGACTTTGATATAATGTATAATGAAGGTATATCAAAACTAGGAGAGATAATAGACATGGGAGTAAAGTTTGGTTTTATTGAAAAGGCTGGTTCTTATTATTCTTATAACAACATACGTTTAGGACAAGGAAAAGAAAATGTTAAGAGCTATTTAAAACAAAATCAAAGTACCGCAGATGATATAGAGAAAAAAATTAGAGATTATATGTCAAATAACGACTCTGTTGTCGTTAATAGTAGTAATCAACTTTTAGAAGAAGAAACTATTTTTTAAATTATGGTTTGTTGAACGTTCTCTATTAATTTTATAATTAATGAGTTACACTATTACTTTTTGAACATTTAGTAGTATGGGATACAGTTAATATACCTGAATCTTTATTTTCACTCACTTCTTTACTAATTTTACTATAGCAAAACATGTAATTGCAGCAGTAACCGCTACTCCAATAAATATCCAAACAGCAACTACATTACCAGTTGCTGCATAAATCCCTACTGCTATAAACGGAGAAACTATCAAAGCGGCGATACACATCACATTTTTCATTGCATCAGTTTGCTGTGATTGATTAGTACTTATGCTTACTTCAGAAACAGCAAGCGATATTTCTTTCTGTTCTATAAAAATCTGTGCTTTAGAGTTAAGGTCTGATTCGTAAGTTCGTTTTGTACGAACTATATAACACGTCCAGTCTCTTATAAACCTCAACTATGTATTAGAAAAAGCTGAAAGTGGTAGGAAAAAGAGTAAACTATTGAAACATTTGAAAATTATAAGAGGTTACCAATGAATAAAAATATAACAGTTGCTTTTTGGCAGTCTTGTGGAAAGCAGTATTATCCATAACTACCCGCATTGTAATTGTGGTAATAATCTAACCACAGATTAAGCACCTCTTTGTCACAACCTCCAGTAAAAGTCATTGGTGCAACAAATTTTCTTCCAATTCACCAGCCAATCATCTCTCATACTTTTTTCCTAGAATATTCGCATATTTCTTCTTAGCGCCCGTACATATTCTCTATATAGCATATTGTTAATTCATCTATAGACCTCTTGTATACTGATAAAGACAATTGTAAATTCCAGCAATCCGATTAAATCTCAACCAGAAACTCCTCCTCTTTTCTATTGTTTTTTCGAACTCTTCTATTGTTTCATATCTTGTTCTTTTGTTCCTTGGTCAATTGGATCTTTTCAACTAGAACCTTAATATCTGGTAATATTTGACTCCTTAAAAAGCTGAAAGTTCTGCAATTTGAAAAAGATGCGCTTCCTACTCTCTTTTTCCATAATAATCTGTGTTTTTATACTGTGCTTTTTCTTCTTTCTGAAATAAAATAGTTTTTGCTTTTTTAGCCTATATCTAAAATTTCTACCATTCTGTTCTGTTAAATGTTGATTGCTTTACTACAGTTAAGCGCAGAATTCACCTAGCATTTCCATATCTAAAGCTTTTTGCTTGTCACGCCCATTATTTCATGTCTGGTGGTTTGCTGTAGTATATTAGGTGAGTCTATTGTATTTTTACTGTCAAAAATTCCTATTCCAAAGCAGCTGAAATTATTGCTTGTTGCTGCTGAGTATGAATATTGAGATAACCACAAGCTGGAGATGAAGATGCAGGTCTTGCTATACATCTAGGACGTTTTGCTTGATGATTATTTAATCCAATTAGTATGCTTTCTATCAAAGGATTAACGAAAAACCAGCCTCCCATATTGATTGGTTCTTCTTGACACCATATCACTTCTGCATTTTTATATTTTTTTAGTTCACAAGCAAGTTGATCAGTTGGAAAAGGATAAAATTGCTCTAGACGTATAACAGCTACATCATTCATTTTTTTGGCTTCACGTGCTTCTATTATATCATAATAGAGTTTACCACTACATATCAAAAGCTTACGTACTTTATCACTTATTACTAAATTTAAGTGCGCTTCTTCAATAATTGGATGGAAATTTCTCTCAAAATCAGATAAGCTAGAAACTGCTCTTTTGTGACGTAAAAGTGACTTTGGTGTAAACACTATAAGAGGTTTACGAAAGTTTCTGCATACTTGTCTCCGTAAAACATGGAAGTAATTAGCAGGTGTGGAGCAGTTAACAATTTGCATATTATCTTCTGCACATAGTTGCAAAAACCTCTCTATTCGAGCTGAGCTATGTTCAGGGCCTTGTCCTTCATAACCATGTGGCAAAAGTAAAACTAATCCACTGCAACGAAGCCACTTTGACTCAGCAGATGAAATGAATTGATCAATAATAATCTGAGCACCATTGACAAAATCCCCAAATTGCCCTTCCCAAAGCACAAGAGCATGTGGATGATCTAAACTATAACCATAGTCAAAACCCATAACTGCATATTCAGATAATGGGCTGTCTACTACTTCAAGATACGCTTGCTTCTCACCAATATTATTTAAAGGTATGAAAACTTCTTCTGTAACTTGATCAACAAGCTTAGCATGACGATGCGAAAACGTTCCCCTGCCAGAATCCTGACCTGATAAGCGTATCTTAATATTTTTAGATAAAAGTGAAGCAAATGCTAAAGCTTCAGCTGTTCCCCAATCAATATTATTACCAGAAATTATAGTTTCTAACCTATTAGAAAGTATCTTCTTTATTTTACTGTTGATATTGAATGTATTTGGAAAATTACTATTAATTTTCTCTCCTATCTTTCTCAGCTCATCTACAGGAACTTCAGTATTTGTCAGATAATCATTAAAATTACCTGGCTCTGGCCTATCTAAATTTGACCAATTACCAGAAAACCAATCTGCTTTGTTTGGAATAAAATTTGCTGAATTTTTTAAGTTTTCATCCAAAACAGCACGAAAACTATCACTTAAGTTATTAAACTCGTTTTCATCTATAATTTTTTTCTCAATTAATTTTTCTGCATATAACTTTGCAGTAGTTTTATGCTCTGATATAAGCTTATACATTAATGGCTGAGTGAATATCGGCTCATCACCTTCGTTATGGCCATAGCGACGATAACAAACTAAATCAATCACTACATCTTTTTTAAATTTTTGTTTGTACTCAAGAGCTAAAGAGCAGACTAAACTTACAGCTTCTGGATCATCACCATTAACATGAAAAATTGGTACTTCAATAAACTTTGCTAAATCACTGCAATAGAAAGTAGAACGAGCATCTTTAGGGTTTGTAGTAAACCCTATTTGATTGTTAACGATGATATGTATAGTCCCACCTACATTATATCCTGCAATTCTACTCAAAGACAAGACTTCAGCAACAACTCCTTGTCCAGCAAAAGCAGCATCGCCATGAATTAAAATTCCAAGAATCGATGACCTTGCACTATCGTTTATTAAATCTTGCTTCGCTCTTGTTCTTCCAATAGCCACAGAGTTTACCGCTTCTAAATGAGAAGGGTTAGAGCATAAAGTTAAATGTAGAGTTTTTTTCTCAGAAGATTTTCTGTCACAGGAGTAGCCTAAATGATATTTGACATCACCGGCCACTTCAAGATCAGGAGGATATGCAGGATTGCCTTGAAATTCTGACATCATAGCAGAATATTTTTTACCCATAACCTTTGTTAAAACATTCAAACGTCCACGGTGAGCCATACCTAACACGATTTCATTTATGTTAAAAGCAAAAGCATCATCTATAATCTGCTCAAGCCCAACTACCATCGACTCTGCGCCCTCAATAGAAAAACGCTTATAACCAGGAAATTTAACGTGTAAGAATTGCTCAAACATCTCTGTTTCAACTAGATGACTTAAGATCAATTTCTTATGTTTTAAATCTAAATTTTTATTTTCAACCCTGTTTTGCAACCACTCTCTTTCTGCAGAAGAAGAGATGTGCATAAATTCAAATCCAATATTTTTACAATAAATATCTTTAAGTGTGGAAACAAATTCTTGCGAAACTTGAAAAGTATCTGTCAAATTAGTTAAAGACAATTGAGGTTTAAGAGGGTTAATATTTGCATAGAGGTGTCCATTGCACCTAAAAAAATTTAGTAAATTGTTATCGCTATTTTCATTTTTCTGATCTATATTAGCAGCAGTAGACTGACTACTGACAGTAAAGTCACCAGAAAAAATTGCCTTCCAATCTTCACTAATTGACTTATCACCCAATAAATAGCGCTGATAAATTTCATCTATAAAATCTACATTGCTGCTAAATAAATGAGAACTGCTATTCGAACTATATTTAGACATTAAGTATAAAGCTTAAAATATATAAACTAATATACTCTTTTTCTCAATCCTTTTCCACCCTTTTTTGTTGAATGATAAGGCATTTGTTCATTAAATAAGCAGACAGTAGCTGCCCCATGTCTTAAAGTAAACACAGAACTAACTCTTTCAATTATAACGTAATCATTTACTACGCGAAAATTTATTAATGATTCATATCCAGCATAGTCAACTAAAAATATAGAAGGTAAATCAGTATTGATACCGCTAAACTGCAAATAGGTAAATTTTCCATCATCAAATGCTTTGAGTGGAACTATTGCTTCGCTACCCCTGCTATGAGCAACAGAATAGTTAAAATTCAACCCTTGTTTTGCAACTTCAGCATCACTTAGATCTGGTATAATAGTTTGATTAACAGGAATAATGACATCCCCACTAGTTCCACTGCTGGAAGATAAGTTTCCTTCGCTTGATGCATAAACAAATCTAACTTCATACGCAAGCTTAGGGTCATCTAACCCATTTGCTTCCTCTGCATGGAATTCAAAATGATATACTCTTTTATTAGTAATAATTGTGGCATTAGTATCAGCCTTATCTTCTATAGGCTTTATAAATAACCTATTATTTTGATGTTGGAGTTGCCAGCCAGTTGAATCACCCATTGAAATAGTATCAATTGCTTCACCTTCTTCAAAAAGAATACTAGATTGGTATCCGTAGAAACCAGTATATTCGTGTATTGATTGAGGGTTGTAGTTAATCACCTTAATATGATCATCAGCTGCTATTGGACGCACTACCTGTTTTGCCAATGTATCGCTACTATAAAATACAGAAAGAATAACGAGTGATATAATAATAAAAAATTGATTCATAAGTAAATGCTTATACAAAGTTCTACAAAGGATTTTAACATTAACAAATAAAACTGCAACTCTCTAATAGTTAAATACTATATTAGATGACGACGTTTGCGTTCAAGTTCTTTTAATATTGACAATATTCAACTAATTTCTACACTTTAAATAGCTTATAAATGAAAAGAAAATGAAGCAAAAACATCATGAATATCACTTATTGAACCCAAGTCCATGGCCATTGACCATATCAGGTTCGGTATTAGTACTAATGCTTGGTTTAGCAACAACTCTTCATAAATGGCAATTTGGCAAAGCCACTTTAATAGCAGGGTTGATTTTAGTAGCCACAGTATTATCATTTTGGTGGAAAGATGTCATTAAAGAAGCAATAACAGAGCAAGCTCATACTAATGCTGTGAAGAATGGTTTAAAGATAGGAATGGCAGTTTTAATACTATCGGAAGCAATGTTTTTCGTTGCTTTTTTTTGGTCATTTTTTAAAGCATGGTTATATCCAACTTATATTTTTGCAGACTTATCGCCTGTCAAGAAGTTAATATGGCCACCAGAAGGAGTAATAACTCCCAATCCATGGTCAATACCATTTATGAATACTCTAATTTTATTGCTTTCAGGCACAACTATTAATTCTGCTCATTACTATCTTTTAAAAAATGAGCAAAAAAACATGATAAAAATGCTTGGTATTACTATTATATTAGGAATATTATTTGTTGCGATTCAAGGTATAGAATATTACGAGGCAAAGTTTTCACTCAAAGAAGCAGGTGAGCATTTAATTTACTCATCTAATTTTTACATGATGACAGGTTTTCACTGTGTCCATGTTGTAGTTGGCATTATCTTTCTCATCATTTGTTTGTTTAGAGCAAAAAAAGCTCATTTTACGCCTGATCATCATTTATGCTTTGAATTTGCCGCATGGTACTGGCACTTTGTTGATATAGTGTGGCTTTTTTTATTCATTTTCTTATACTGGCTTAGTACATAAAAAGTCTTTTGATTTTAAAGCATGAGAAAAATAATTGGCATAGATCCTGGTATAAGAAGTACAGGTTGGAGTATAATAACTTCAGAAAAGCATAGTATCAAGCTAATAGAAAATGGCTCTATTTCAGTGAAGCACACACTCAGTATTAGTGACCGTTTACTTCGGATTTTTAGTGAACTAAATAAAATAATAACATCCTTTTCTCCAGATGAAGCAGCAATTGAAGAGATATTTATAAATAAAAATCCCAAGTCTTCAGTAACTTTGTGTTATGCTAGAGGAATAGCACTTCTTTCACTAAAAGCAGCAAAACTTAATATAAAAGAATACAAAACAAACTTTGTTAAAAAGAGCATTACGGGAAATGGTCATGCTGATAAGCTACAAGTGATGTTTATGGTAAAACAAATCACACAAAGCACAGATATAAAATGTCATAACAGTTCAGACGCTACAGCAGTTGCAATTTGCCATGCTTACAATACTTAAGTAATAAAAAGAATTACAGTAATAAATTGAATTCAATCAATTTTGATGGATCATCAACAAATTTTGCATCAGGAAATTGATTCCTAAACCAGGTGTATTGACGCTTGGCATAATGTCTTGTATTGACTTGAGCAATGTTGATTGCTTCATCCAATGTTATTTCATTTTTTAAGTACCTTATAATTTCTGGAACACCATGTGCTTTCATAGAAGGTAACCGCGGATCAAGCTGCATATCAAGTAACTGTTTTACTTCATCAACTACCCCAAGTTCTATCATATTAATAAAACGCTTGTTTATTTTATCATATACTTCATTCCTTGCTGGAAAAATAGTATACATTATAAAATTATTCAATACTGCTTTAGCAGTTTCTCTTTGCCATGCAAAAATTGATTTCTTTGTCTGAGTAATCACTTCAAAAGCCCTTAAAAGTCGATGTGAATCATTTTCATATATTTTTCCTTGAATCATCGGATCTTTACTTAGTAGCAATTCATAAAATTTCTGCTTACCTAACTCTTTATATAAGTTATAAGACTCTACTCTAACATCATCACTTATTTTGGGTATTGATGATAAACCATAAATCAAACTCTTGATATATAAACCACTGCCTCCAATTATAATAGGTAACTGTGAGTTTTCCCAAGTATTGTTTATCTCCTCCTCTAAATCTTTTACCCAAAGTCCTACCGAATAATTTATTTGCACTGAAGCATAACCATATAGCTTGTGAGGTATCAGTTCAAATTCTTTTGCTGTTGGTTGAGCTGTAATGATTGGAATTTCTTTATATATCTGTTTTGAGTCGCAATTAATTATTACACCGTTGTATTTTTGTGCTAACTTAACGCATACCTCTGATTTGCCAGAAGCTGTGATACCGGTAATAATTAATGTTTTTTTCACTTTATTATACTAGTATTTTATGTATTAATAGTAATTAAACATTATAGTTAATTGTTACTTAATTTAAAGGTATTAAGATGGCTGAGCAAGATTCTTTTACTAAGCGCTTTAGAAAAGATAGAGTTGAAGGAGATAGTGGAGGAGGTTTTGCTGCAAAATTTGCAAAAAAACATCCGATAGCAGATGTAGGTAAAAATTTTGCCGAACAAGCAAAGCAACCATCTCAAGAGCCTAAGCAATTTGCTCAAGATAAGGTAAGTAAAAGTAGAGTTATGAATAACCGTAGTTTTGCTGAAGCAACAAAACGTAGTAGAGCTGATTGTGTATTTTTAGTACGTGGTAAGGACCGCGGGAAACCAGCATGGCATTATGTTCTTGTTGATAAAGATAAGAAAGAGATGTTCTTAGCAAAAAGTAAAACCGGCTCTATAGATGTTGCACTTTATGGACAAATCTTATATTCAGGTTGGGGTGAAGACCCTCCGCAAGATATTATGGATAAAATAAGTAATGAATTTGGTGGTTGACAATCTTTAAATAGTTAAAACAAATACCACTGTTATTTCCAGAGTAGCGTTTGAAGTATACGGAAATAATTACAATTTGTTATTAAACAGCTTAGTTATATCAGAGTTTTTAATCTTGCTGTGATCAACTTTACTAAAATTACTCACTAAAGCACTCATTTTATTATATTGTTTTATCAATAAATTGACATTACTTACTTGCAGACCTGCACCCTTAGCAATTCTAAACCTTCTTGAACCGTTTAAAATGTCAGGGCATAATCTCTCTTTTTTAGTCATAGAATTAATAATAGCTATATATTTTTTAACTTCATTATCGTCAAAAGCACCACTACCCATCTGCTGCTTAAATGCGCCAATATTAGGAATAAACTTCATAATACTAGCTAATCCTCCCATTTTGCTTAAGGTTTTTAGTTGTGATGCTAGATCATTTAAGTCAAATTTACCCTTTTGTACTTTCTTTTGTAACTTATCAATCTCTTCCTGTCCAACAATCTCAGTAGCTTTTTCAACAAGTGAGACAACATCTCCCATATTTAGTATTCTTTTTGCAATTCGTTCAGGATAAAAATCTTCTAAATCATTTAATTTCTCACCATATCCTAAAAACTTAATTGGACAGTTCGTTGCCATCTTCATAGATAATACTGCTCCACCACGAGCATCACCATCAATACGTGTAAAAATTATTCCTGTCAGAGAAATAGATTCATTAAAGGCTTTAGCAATATTTATAGAATCTTGACCAGTCATAGAGTCTGCAACTAACAGAGTTTCTAGTGGAGATGTCAGTGCTTTTACTGCTTTAAGCTCATTCATCATATTTGTATCAAGATGAAGCCTACCAGCTGTATCTAATATTAACACTTCATAACCTTCATTTTTTGCAACTTTTAATGCTCTAGCTGCAATATTCTCTGGTTTTTCCCCTTGCACAGTTGATAGTGTAGAAACGCTTATTTGTTTCCCCAACATTTCTAATTGTTTTTGTGCAGCTGGTCTATAAATATCTAAAGATGCAAGCATTACCTTCTTATTTTTCTTAAACTTAAGAGCTAATTTTCCTGAAGTAGTAGTTTTTCCAGCACCTTGAAGTCCAACCATCATTATTACTACTGGTGGTTTTCCTGCAATATTTAAATCACTCTTTTCTGAACCAAGAGTTTTAATTAGATGATCTTGTACAACCTTTATAATCATCTGTGCTGAAGATACTCCTTTTATGATATTCTTACCTATCACTTCATCTTTTATACTATTTGTAAAATCTTTTGCTACCTCAAGCGAAACATCGGCTTCCAATAGGGCAATGCGGATCTGACGAACTGACGCATTAAAATCATCCTCAGAGAGGATGGACTTCCCTCTTAATTTTTGTAATACAGAATTTAAATTATCAGTGAGTGATTTAAACATAAAAATATCAACAATATGCTAATTATGCCAACAGTAAGCATTACAATAAAACCAAAAGAATCATAATCTAAGAAAATTTTAATTCTACTTGCACTATAATAATACAATTCTGTAATAGAGCTTACTATACCTTTTATTATATTAACACCACTGTCTGCTGTGGACAACATAAACTTCTCACATAGTAAGAGTATTGGAACAAAATGAGATCTGTAAATCCAATCCATATCCATATTTAGCCTTGGGTAAAATAAACTACGTGAAAACATAAACAAGATAGTAGAACAAATAACCATAACTAACACCTTTCTACTTTGGTAGAAAACTGGTGCGCTATCTAATAAATGGAGTATATATTGATTGTAAAATATACCAGCAAGTATACATATCAGTGATAATATAAACATAGCAATATAAGTCTCAGGATTATTTTTTACTACCACTAATTGCTTGCGCTTGTGGATAAATGCAAAGTAAAAAAGTTTTAAACCAACGCTCATAAATAACATAAAATTTGCAAGTGAGAATAATCCTGTTATCAATGTATAAGAATTACTAGTTGAAGCATCTAAAGTTATCAAAGATTTACTGACAAAGGCAGAGGTTCCAGGAACAGCAGCCATAGTCAACGCTCCTATCAAACAATAAAAACCTTCAGCTGGCATTGCTTTAAATAAATTTCCAACCTCACTCAAATTGGTTTTCTCTGTACGTATTATGATAGAATTTACAACTATAAATAATAAACTTTGATAAACTGTACAGAATATAATTTGTAATATCACTCCAACCGCTGCAATCTTGCCACTAAAACCCACACCGGCAATGATAAGACCCATTTGTCCAATGAGATTGTAACACAAAAGACGGCGCATATTGTTTTCAAGCATAGCAAAAATCACTGCGCAAAAAGCAGTTATAAGCCCAAAATAAAACAATATTTCGCTACCTTGAAATAAAAGTAGCAAAATATAAGCTGAAATTTTAGTAGTAAATATAGATAGGTAAGGTGTACCATGTAACGATGCTGCAGGATAAGAATCAGTTACCCACGATGAAAATGGAAAGGCTGCACAGTTTATTAACAGACCAACAAGCATCATGATAAGAGGAATATTATCTGATAATTGAACATTTTGAAAATTTAAAGTATTATGAACAAGCTCAGTAGAGCCAGTATTACTAATCTGCGCAGCGGCTCCTGCTAAAATTAAAGCTCCAGCAAAAAAATGGATGCATACATAACGTGTTGCTGGACCTTTATTATTGCCTAAGTCATTTGATGCAATAATACAAAATGCACCTAATACCATAAGTTCAAGAAATATGAGTAATGAAATTAAATCATGTGATAAGATTACTGCAAAACTACTGAAAGTATAAAAAATAGAAGAGAATATTTCAAATCTACTGATATTTTTGGCGTGCAGCATTACTAAAAACGCAATTATTGAAAAAGAAACTAGAAGAATCTTTGACTGCTTACTTATATAAAATGGATGGAGTAGAAACTGATCAAATTTTATAGTTAATAAAACCCCATTAGGTAATATTACAAAGGTGGGTATTATAATTAAAATTAGCGCTAAAAGAAAAATGTATTTAGCAGTTAGAAATTTTAAATTTACAAAATTTAGCATTTTCTTAGCTATAAAGTTAAAACAAATTATATAAAATACTTTAGGCTAAATCAACATGGTCTTTATTAATATGATTTATTATCATTCCAGCAGCTTCTTTTGGCTCCAATTTCGAGTTATCAATTTCTAGTGCATTAGAAGGAATAAATATTTTCTTTCCATTTATCCTACTCATGGCAAAATCTACATCAGTAATTTTCTGATCTTTACGTCTCTCTTTAGATGAAATACGCTTCTTTAATTCATCTACACTACAATGAAGCACTACAGGCAACATCCTTGCCTGCATCCTCTTACTTAAATCTACTACTGAATTATACACACGCATATCATACTCATCTCCCTCTAGTAGTTCATTTGTGAAAATATAGTTTCCCGACTTGATTGGGTATTGCTCTATAATTTTTAATGTTACTGCTCTGATCTCAAAGATTTTATCCCAAAGTTCTAATGGCACCTCATGTTTTGTAAACAATTGACTATCAATCATATTAAATGCAATATTGCTAAACATGCTATTATCCATAACTAAAGCATCTATCATCTTGTTCAATTCCATAGATATTGATAATTTGCCACTACCAGGAAAACCTATGATGTATACAAATAAGCTAGTAGTCCTCTTCATATATTTCAACCTTATTTAGTGATTATTTAATATTGTATAAATTTTTTTATTTTGCAAATATCTTATTAGTAGTATATACAGCGTGAACTTAGATCTAAAGTGTACAGGGGGTATAGAAGTGGGGAAAATAAATTTTGATACAATTAAGAAACAGTGTGAAGAAATTGCTAAAACCATAGAAGAAAAGCAAGAAGAATTAGAAAAAACTCTCATGCAGTATCAATCATATGATGTAGCTGTATATGAAATTAAGAAGTGTATGCACACACTTAAAACTATAGATGAAAATCGGCAGTATTTTAAAGAGAAAGTTGGTGCTATCTCTGTGTTTATGCCGTCTAACCTGCCTCTATATTCATTGGTAATCTTTGCACTAATTCCTGGATTTATTGCTGAAAGGTTATATATATACCCAAATACTATTTTACGAAAACAAAAGATTATTCAAAGTTTACACGATATTTTACAAATAAAAGAGCATCTTCCAAACATAGAGGTCTTTGAAATAGAAGGTAATGCGAAAGATGCACATAAGGTTTTCATAGAAGAATACGTAAAAAAATCACAAGTGATTATTTTTACTGGTAGAGGTGAAGTAAAGAAAAAAATAGAAGAGGCAATATCCAATGATTCAATATTAATTCATAACGGTGTAGGACATAATCCAGTAGTAGTTGCTGAAGATGCTAATATTGACAAAGCTGTAGAAGATAGCGTATCTGTAAAGTTTTTTAATAGTGGTCAAGACTGTGCAGGGCCAGATTCAATTTTGGTACATAAAAAAGTTGTTAATGATTTTATTAAGAAGTTTAAAGATAAATGTTCTGAACTTAAAGTAGGTGATTATTCTGATGCAAAAACCTACATAGGTCCAATCCACCGAGGGGGTGAATTAAATAGATTAAAGAAAATAATTGATAATAATAGGAGTAGCGTAGTACATATTGAAAATGTTGTGCCTGGTAAAGAGGTGAATCGTGATAAAAAGATTGTATATCCAACGATTATATCATTAAAAACTATAGAGAAGGCAAATTTTTGTGAAATATTTGGGCCTATAGCGTTTATAGTTGAATATGAGACAGATGAACAGTTAAAGCTATACTTTCAAAATGACTGTTACAAGAAAAATAAAATGTATGTATCATTATATGGTAGTAGTAAATACATTGAATCAGCGGATGATATAAAACTTCTAACAGAAACTGTCAGTACTGAAAATGGTGTGGGAATAGTTTTATATAATCAAACAATTCACAATGTGGAGGTAGGCACTAAAGCTTATGGCGGATATAGTGAAGGTGCTTCATCCGTGAAGTACAAGAATTCAGAGGGGAAAACATTTGAAATTGCCATTCCCATACTTATACCACAAGTTATTACAGAATTATTGACTAACAAAATGTCGATGGAAAAATTGCAGGAGTTGGTTAATAAAAAATTAATTGACGATTTAAGAAGTGAACTAGAGGAAATAAATACAGCACCCTTTGCTTCTAATAAGCCATTATCCAATACAATCCCACAAACTCACTATGCTTAAAAGTAAATTTATAATAATTATAGAGTGTGAGTTTAAGCGACAGATAATAAACATCTTTGGCAATAATGTGGAATTTGCTTTTATATTTGGTAGTATAGCAAAAGGGATATTTCAAATTCAAAAGAGCGATATTGATACCTTTGTTTGCCTAAAAACAAATGATCTACAAAAAGTAAGAGATTTTGAAGAATGGATTATTAGCTTTCAATATCAATTAAATCTAAGTCCTGATTTAAAATATCCGTCTGAAATAGTAACTTACCAATTTTTAGAATCAGTTATCAAAAATCTTGAGGACATTAGAGTTGCTTTTAGTTACAGTGACCTATCTGTTTTTGATAGAATATTTTGGGTTTGTATATTATCGTCATTTCGTAGGAAGCAAGCTTTTATTGGTGGTAAAGAAGGAAGAATTAAACTATCTAATTTAGTAAAAAAATTCCGACCATATCCTAAAAAATGGGGAGAACAATTTATAAAGCTATTTGATCAAAATGAAGAAGTTCCTGTCTCCATACAAAAGCACTACCAAAATCTTGATAAGCAAGCAATAAGAGAAAAATTAACCAAGTTGCTTGCAGAACATGAATATTGTGAAATAATGCGCTTAGTAGAATTGAACGTAACAAATAGCATAAATACTTAAACAAGCCGTAACGTTTGTGTAAAAATAAACTGGACCAAACAAATATAGAGCATAAAGCAACATCAACCGTGGTGGTAGGGAGCATTTCCAAAAGTGTATGAAACCGAATTTTCAGCTCACTGAATTTTCAATCTATGAGGAAGGGAGAGTTCAACAAACTGTGTGAAAGACAACAGCTGAATTTTCAATCTGTGAGGAAAGAAAATGTCAAGTTGAGAGATGGTTAAGGCCCAATTAGGCATAGTCCAATTTCTACTCTACCGTTTTTATAGAATCTGCTTGTACAAGGCATTTGTACTAGTAAATGAACCATTGGTTTTTTCCTGATTTGCCTGCTCTATGGGATTAGTAGTATAAATAAGCTTTCTCACTGGACAAGAATACTTGAAATAATTGGACAAATTGTCAAAGTTATTCTGCCAAGATTTCACAACCAAAGGATATTTTTCTCTCAATTTTTCTTCTAATTCAAGCATTCAGCAATTTCTCTATTTGATATATTTTTTTCAAATTTCGCATCTTTGCTGATTTCAATGAGTTCCTTATCTGATGCACTATACATTTCTGCATTAGAAAATACACTATTTATAGCTGCAGGAAAGCTTTTAAGCCCATCAACACAAGCAATCATTCCACACTTTGAGATTATTCAATACTCCTAACCAAAACCTTCACTTTCAGCCAGATAAAAGCCTAATGCTTCTTTTCTATCACTCTGATCTATGCCAAATATATTATTTACTTACACACAACTTTGAAAAATATTCCATCCATATTGGGTAAGTAGCCTGTAATGGCCGATTGCACCACTCATTTATTATTGGTAATAATTTATCTGTAATGCTAGGCAGTGTCGACAATAAAAAAGAAAATGATATAATGTTTCTTTTCAAGAGAGAAGCAATGTTGTATGGGTTACAAGACAATGAATGGGCAAGAATAAAAGACAGTTTACCTGGAAAAGAAAGTGGCAGGAGTGCAAAAGATAATAGAAAATTCATGGCAGCAGTAATGTGGATAGTGGAGCACCGTGGAGCAGCTGAATACGGAAAATGGTCAAATAAACGTTTCATGAGATGGGCAAGAGCAGGTGTGTGGCAGATGATTTTCTGGCAGTTATATAGATGATAGATTCAACAGGGCACATCAGCATGTGCAAGAAAAAAATGTGGAAACTGGTAAACAAGAACAGGAATTAGGACGTTCTAAATTCAACTAAGTTACACGCT
>JAVBJW010000066.1:0-15970 GCA_031546805.1 Anaplasmataceae bacterium | reverse complement strand
GTCTCTCCAGACTGGTACTCTCTTTATACCATATACTTTCTCAACCATGGAAGCATAAATTTGCATCTTTTTGAAAGTTTTTGCATTTTTTTCTGTTTGTTGTTTATGGGGCTTTTTGGGTTCTTTCTCTTATGAGCGAATACAGATAAGTGCGCTTAGAGGGATTTGAACCCACGACCTTTACCTTCGGAGGGTAATGCTCTATCCAGCTGAGCTATAAACGCATATTTTATTGTACACAATATAATTTTGCTTCAAAATACTAATAGACCTATAGTGGATAAAAAAATTCTGATTATTATTTTCCTTGCTTCTCCTCTGTCTCTTTTCCTTAACTTGACGAGTATAGTGGAATTAACTATCTTCCCTTAAATACGAAACTATAGAATTATTTTTTATTGATATTATTTTCAACGCTTTATATGTTAATAATTGTGTAACCTTATGAAATTCACTATAATAAATTTTTATGAGTATAGTGAACTCGATTAAAATTAATGGAGATAAATTTGAGAGATAAAATAAAAAAAATTCTGCTCTCTGGTAAGGAAGTATGGCCAGTTATTGAAGGTGGCAAGGGTATTGGAATAAGTGATGGTTTTTCTTGTGGAGCATTTGCTGCAGCAGGTGCTGTTGGTACTTTTTCTGGTGCTAATGCTAAATTAATAGATGATAATGGCGAAATAGTGCCATTGGTCTATAAAGGTAAAACAAGGCATGAACGTCACAATGAGTTAATTGAACACAGTATAAAAGCAGCAATTAGTCAAGCACGTATTGCAAATGAGATTGCTGATGGTCTAGGTCGTATACATATGAATATTTTATGGGAAATGGGAGCTGTACAACGTGTGCTTTGTGGTGTATTGGAAGGTGCAAAAGGCTTAATTCATGGGATTACTTGTGGTGCAGGAATGCCTTATAAATTAGCTGAAATAGCATCTAAGTATCAAGTATATTATTATCCAATAATCTCATCAGCCCGTGCATTAAAAGCTTTATGGAAGCGTTCATATGAAAAGGTATCCAAATTTTTGTTAGGTGGAGTAGTCTATGAAGATCCATGGCTTGCTGGTGGACATAATGGGTTGAGTAATAACGAAGATCCAAATGTTCGGCAGGATCCGTTTGCAAGAGTTGCAGAGATTAGATCGTTTATGAATGAAGTTGGCTTATGTAACGTTCCAATTATAATGGCTGGAGGGGTGTGGTATTTAAAAGATTGGTGTGACTGGTTGAATAATAAATTAATAGGCTTGGTAGCCTTTCAATTTGGTACCCGCCCACTTTTAACACAAGAGAGCTCAATTTCAATAGAGTGGAAGAAGCATTTACTCAATATTGAGGAAGGAGATGTATTTTTAAATAAGTTCAGTCCTACGGGTTTTTATTCTTCTGCAATTAAAAATAATTTTTTACATGAATTACAAGAGCGTAATTTACGACAAGTAGAATTCTCAGACAATTGTAATGATGAATTTAATGCTGAACTCATTACTGGCAAAAGAAATAGGAAGATTTATTTAAGAGCAGAAGATAAAAAGCTATCAGATCAATGGATTATATCTGGATATACAGAAGTATTCAAAACACCTAGCTCAACAATTATCTTTTTAACAGAAGAAAAATTTGAAGATATTAGAAGGGATCAAATCAATTGCATGGGTTGCTTAAGTCATTGTTTGTTTAGTAATTGGAAGGATCATGATGATTATAATACAGGCCGCAAACCAGATCCACGTAGTTTTTGTATACAAAAGACTTTACAAAATATAATAAGTGATGGTGATATACAAAATGAGCTTATGTTTTCTGGTCACAATGCATATAAATTTAAAGATGATCCATTTTATAGTAATGGCTACATTCCAACAGTAAAAGAGTTAGTTGATAGAATATTAACTGGGAATTAGCTACGATAGTTACTTGCCATTGAGAGGAGCGCGATGATAGGAGTTTACCATATTATTCTTAAAAGATGATGGACTTGATAATGTAGATTTGTTTGATAGTTGTTCAATATCATCATTCTCTGAGTTGTCATCATTACAATTACTAATACCAATATCTGAACAGCGATTATTGTGAGATTCCTTACTAATATTTTCAGCGGTGTTGTCTGTATCTTGTAATGGCAAAGGAGCTGGAGAGTTAGCAGTATCTATTATATTATAATCAATAAACTTTATTGGCTCTATATTTGAAGTTTCATTTGTTTTAATTTGACTTGGTATTTTAAAACTACAATCGTAATCCCATAACTTGGCATTTACATTGTATTTGTTAAAATGAACTCTAGGAACATGATAAACAGAAGGTTTGGCATATGTATTCAAAGAGTAGCCTAAATCCATATTTAAATCTGAATCTATATCCGAGGAATCCATTTCTGATTCATCATCTTCTGAATCGCTACATTCAATCTCATCTCTCTTTTTAAGTATATTATGAACATCATTCTTAACAGGAGAAGAATGTATATTAGTTTTAACGTGTTTATGGTCATCAAAATCAGTAGGAGAAGGAGGAGGTGCAGAAGCTTCACCGAAGTATTCATGAGGATTATAGTGATGACCGTTTGTGCATTTCGTAACACCACCAAAAGAGCTAAGAATGTATAGTGGTTTATAGTTTAAATCATAAGAAGCAGGAAAAGTACGACGTGTAAATAAAGCTTTTAACCCAGGATAAGAAGCTGAAAAACGGAAACTATTAAATGGTTTATCAGTTTCTTTCATAGTACCACTTGATTTATCGTCAAAGTTAAAATACTGTAATCCACAATTATCATCCATGGGATACGACTCTGGAGGAATGCTAACTTTGCCAAAATAATCATTTTTTTGTTCTTGAATAACCGCATCAGGATAAGCAGCTTTTTTTGAAGTAATGTTATAATTTTTACGATTGGTAGCTTTATAAATAGATAATATAAGAATAACTGCTGTACAGGTAATAAAGCCGACATAGGAAGATAAAATTAAACTGTTAATTGCGCTTGGATGAATAATATTTCTTGTTTTTAAACCATAAATACTAGTATAAGAAGTAGGCAGAAAAACACCCATTAAGGCAGTGTACAGAAATTCATTTTGTTTAGATTTTACCATCTCTACTTCCTCCCTTTTTAGTAGCTGCAGTAATACTAGATTAAGAAAATAATCAATAATGTCAATTAAATGATTTTTATTTTCCTCAATTGAGCAGAGTTAATCTTTTATAAGATTTACAAAAGTATAAATCTAGGTATAAATTTCAAGAAGCTTAAGAGTCACAAGAGGGTAATATGAAATGTTTTTATAAGATATTATTTATTTGTTTGTTATTGTATAATAAAACTTTATTTGCAACAGATCTTGTAACAACTAAATGTACTGAAACTCCTGAGATTTATGATTTAGAAAATAAACCACAAGAATTTAATTCATCAAACAATTTAAGACGCAGAGCAGGATCTGCAAACATAGCAAAAGGAAGATTAATATATATAAAAGGAAAAGTAACAGATATGAACTGCGTACCAATACAAAACGCAGTAGTATTTATATGGCACGCAAATGCAAATGGATTTTATCAAAACAGTAAAGTTGGGTCAGATAAAGATGATCAGAATTTTTTAGGTTCAGGAAAATTCATCACTAATAATTTAGGTTATTATAATTTTATTACTGTAATGCCAGGTACTGATCAAAATGGAGCTCCTCATGTTAATTTTTTAATACAACATCCTGACTTTAAAAGTTTAAATACAGAGATGTTTTTCTCTGATTATGATGATAATTTTTCCGATCCAACGTTAAAGGACTTTGCAGAAAACAGCCTTGCATCATTGCTCGTAGCACCTTTCACTCTAGGTAAAGGAGATATTAAAACGTATCAATTTAATATCACGCTTGGAGGATATAATAAATATACAACATACTAAGTGCCAGTTGAGCCAAATCCCCAACTACCACGTTTGCTTTCCTCGCTAAATTCATCAACACACTGCCAAGTGGCTCTCATAACTGGACTGATTATAATTTGTGCTATTCTATCTCCTCTATTTATAGTATATAGTTTGTTGCCTAAGTTAATTAAAGATACTTTTATCTCTCCTCGATAATCAGAGTCTATAGTACCTGGAGAATTAAGTACTGTTATACCGAATTTTACTGCTAATCCTGATCTGGGCCTTACTTGTCCTTCATAGTAATCTGGTATTGAAATTGCAATACCTGTTGCAATAAGCTCCCTACTTCCTGGATTTATGTCAACAGGGTTATCAATAGCAGCATAAAGGTCCATGCCAGCACTTTGCAAAGTTGCATAAGATGGAAGTGGTAGGTCTCCATAATGGAGAAATTTCTTTATTTCAATCAATAAATCCACGAGCTACTCCTTGTGTAAAATTATATAATATATTTATGCAGTGTCGTTTTCAAACATATTATTTAATAATTATGAAAACTAATTTCAAGTAATTAAGAAATAAAAAATATACAAATACATCTATTTATTATATATATGATACATAATCGTAAAATGGTAAATGCAATGCTAAATAAGATAAGGTTTATAATTCTATTTATCGGTATATTCTCAGTATCAACTATTTGTTTTGCTGGTAACTTAGATCAGAAAGGTCAATTAAATACGAATCCCAAGACGATATTTAATGCATTTTTTAGGATGAATAGTATTGATTCACAATCTCTCCCTTCTCCACCAATATTAACTAAATTTGATGAACGAGTGCTGAGTCTTTGTGGCGATTGGGGTAACAAGCCAACAAAAGATGAATTTATAGCAATGCTTACGGAGCCAGAGTTTCGAGATGTGGCTAATGCTATTTATGATGCACTTGAGCACACAGTAATTACTTTAGATGCAGATATCGATACTTTTATAACAGAGCTAGCTAATATTTGGTTTAATGAAAAAGGATTTGCACATATTTTTTGTGGTGAGCCTAGGAGTAGAACACTTGCTGGAATGCACTATGCTCCAAGGGTTCAACAAGCTCAACAAAATAAATGGGCTGGACTTGTAGGTTATGAAACATTACCTACAGATAGTTCTATGTATAAATTAGACATTAAATATCTTGATCCAAAAGGAAAAATAAGGGTAAAACCATATGAAACTTTTGACAAAGAGTTACATGCTGATGATATATTAATCTATGCCACTCTAGCATTTAAGATGACGCAAGAAGAGAATAAAGAAGTTGATTATGCTTTAAATGGTTATATAGGAAGATTTGTAAAGAGGAACAATGCTATCTTAACATTCTTTCCTAAGTTGATAAATTTACCACTTACTCCAGATGTCACAGATGCTCCAGATAGTCCAGATGTTTATTATTCATTGCCAGAAGTTGAATCTGATGGGGCTGTAAAAGAATATGAATTACCTGGTGATGATTTTTACGAAAAGTTAGAAAAATTAAACTAAATAAACGGCGATAGAGCTTTTTCTTAATAACAAAATATCTTAAGGAGAAATATATAAACCTTATGTTTCTCCTGTAATTAAGTTTAATATTTTGTCAATGACGTTGTTTAAATATATAATGAAATTATATTAGCAAGATTAAATTAACCTTTAATATGTAATAACTTACAAATTTTAATAAATTGTAGGATAGTTATGAAACAGAAAATATATAATTTATTAATTATTTTAAAGGGATTCAGGATATTTTTATTTTCCTTCCTTTTTTTGTTAATACTACCAAATGTTATAACTTTTGCAGTTAACCCACTTTTAGGCACGATAGGAGATGCGGCAAGAGGACTTGAGCAGCAGCGACAAAACATTCAAAGTGCTCGAAATGATCCTGTTAGAATGGTAATGTGCAACGTAATTGATTTTGTTAAGAATTTAGGCTTACCTATTATGACTGGAGTAATAATAGGGTCAAGTGTTCTTGCTATATTTGGTAGACTGGCTTGGCCTGCTATTGTTATGCTTGTTGTCTTTACTGCAATCTTCTTTGGTGCTGGAGCCGTTATATCAAAATTCACTGAGAATTTAGGAGTTGATACAAACTATTCGTGCTAAACTGTGATAAAAAAATAAGCTTAAAATGATAGAAAAGTTGTTACTTATTTTTATTAAGTAACAAATCTCGTGCTTCATTTAGCTTTTGTGCTAAGTAAGCAGAACCTCCATTATCAGGATGTATTGACTTCATTAAATTACGATAAGCTTGATTTATATCATTACTTTTTGCATCTTCAGTTAAGCCCAGTATCTTTAATGCTTCACTTTGGGACATATCGTTTTCGTTATTAGTAGTGGTATTTTCATTTACAAATTTATATAAAATAGAATTCATAACCTCACTTACATTCATTATACTGTTTCTTTTAATGAAGAAGAAAAATACTAGAATAATTATAGGTAAGACAAAAACTGCAAGTATTAGCAGCAGTAAAATCAAGAGTATATATGACATAATTTATACTTGCGATAATTGCTATATGTTTTAAAATACAATATTAACATAATTAATATTATTATTGCAACGAGTTAATAATATGTTTATTCAAATTGAGGATACTCCTAATCCAAATACGCTAAAATTTCTTCCAGGATTTGCTATTTTGAAAGAAGGTGAAACAGCTGAATTTTCTCAGGATAACCAGACAAATAATTCAAAATTAGCAAAAAATCTTTTGCAGG
This sequence comes from Anaplasmataceae bacterium, assembly GCA_031546805.1. GTDB lineage: Bacteria > Pseudomonadota > Alphaproteobacteria > Rickettsiales > Anaplasmataceae > Mesenet. The sequence continues at coordinate 9,301 of JAVBJW010000066.1, read as the reverse complement.
TAGAATATGTTGAAGGTGTTTTTTTTGGCTATGATTTTGTTACAGTCACAAAATCAGGTGAGGTTAGTTGGGATTTACTAAAAGTGGAAGTACTCACTACTATTATGGATCACTTTACAACTGGTGGTACTGCATTAGATGATGATCATCAAGAATCTCAAACTGATGAATTTTATGACGAGCATGATACAGAGATAGTTAATAGAATAAAAGAATTAATTGAAAATTATATTAGACCTGCAGTTGCTCAAGATGGTGGTGATATTAAATTTAAAGGTTTTAAAAATGGTATAGTTTTTGTTAAACTTCACGGTTCTTGTTCTGGATGTCCAAGTGCATCGCTAACTTTAAAACAGGGAGTACAAAATATGCTGAGTTACCATATACCAGAAGTTGCAGATGTAGAAAATATCTAGAAACGATGAAAAAATGCGGAGCTATAAAGTATTTACTTTTTATGGTAAAAGAATAACATTATTTTTATGTGTTCGTAGCTCAGTTGGATAGAGCAACAGCCTTCTAAGCTGTGGGCCGTGGGTTCAAATCCCTCCGAACACACCATTTTAGTGCTAACATAAAGGCTTAAATTTTTTGCCTCAACTAATAAACACGTCTTTCTGAAAATTACGGTAAACATGTGACATAATTTTGAAGATCTTAATCTCCATGATTTTATGTTCGACCATCATTCTAAAGTTCCAATTATGCTCTTTTTGCTCTATCGTAAGAGGTTTTTACGGTATTTTTTATACGGAATCACAACTGTAATTTCTGCCACCCTTGATATCCAGAATCGGCATGTTTTATACTATCTTTTCAAATTCTTCTGTTTTCTATCCTTTGTAGGGGGGGCTTGTGTATGAGTTTTCTAATTCTAGACTTTACCAAAAATGTTCAATCTGATTAAATCAGTTGGGGTAGAAATATTGACTTACAGCTTAATCAAATTTTTCGTCTTTTGTAAAATTATTTAAAATAACTGTTGTTGGAGACACATTTTTAGTCCATATTCTACCTGCAAAGTTTTATCAGAATTTTTATCAATTCAAATGCCTTATTGACTTTGAAGATAGTGTGTAAGTATATCTAGTTTTTTAACTTGAAAGCTTATTTTATCTCTTTAAAATAGGATTCTCAAAAGTGTATTTAACAATCTTTAGTGGGTATTTGAATGCGAGGTTTATATGTGAAGACATATGGCTGTCAAATGAATGTTTATGATTCTATTCTCATGCAAAATGTAATTAAGCCACTTGGATTCACTGTTGTTGAAAATATACAGGAAGCTAACCTAATTATACTCAATACTTGTCATATACGTGAGAAAGCAGCAGAAAAGTTGTATTCAGAACTTGGGCAAGTTCATGTATTAAAAAAAAAGAAGGATATCACAATAGTTGTTGCTGGTTGTGTAGCACAAGCAGAAGGAGAAGAGGTTTTCAGTAGGGCACCATTTGTTGATATTGTAGTTGGTCCACAAAGTATACATACGCTACCAGAACTCATAGTAAAAGCAGAACGTGGCAAAGGTCGAGTAATTAATATCGATTTTCCTGAAGTATCCAAGTTTGATAAATTACAAAATGATGAGAAATGTCAGGGAGTGTCTGCGTTTCTTTCTATTCAGGAAGGATGTGATAAATTCTGTACTTTTTGCGTTGTCCCCTATACTCGTGGTGCAGAATATTCACGGCCAGTAAATGAAATATTTCGTGAAGCATTAAAATTAGTTGATAATGGCGCCAAGGAGATTACATTACTTGGGCAAAACGTTAATGCTTATCATGGTGAATGTAATGGAAAGTCGTGGACACTTGGTGAATTAATTAGTCATATAGCTAAAATCAAAGGATTAGAACGTATTCGTTATACAACTTCTCATCCAAAAGATATGCACCAAACTCTATATGAAGCTCATGAAATAGAGCCTAAGCTTATGCCGTTTTTGCATTTACCTATACAATCAGGCTCAGATAGAATATTACATTCTATGAATAGAAAACATACTGTGCTTGATTATTTAGATATTATTCACAACCTGCGCAAGTTAAAATCTGATATAGCATTCTCTTCTGACTTTATCATTGGATTTCCTGGAGAAACAGAAAAAGATTTTGAAGATACAATGAAAATAGTTGAAAAAGTTGAATTTGCGCAAAGTTATAGCTTTAAATATAGCCCAAGACCTGGTACACCTGGTGCAGAACGTAAGGATCAAGTGCCTGAGGAAATAAAGTCTGAACGTTTGTTACAACTACAAAAACTGATCAATAAAAAACAATTAGAATACAATGAGAAAACAGTAGGTCAAACCATGCCTGTATTGTTTGATGGTAAAAAGGGTAAATATAAAGATCAAATTATTGGTAAAACTGCATATATGCAGTCTGTTTGCATTTATGATTCTGAAAATGAATGCTATGGTAAAATAATAAATATTAAGATATCAGCAGCCAATCAAAATAGCTTAATTGGAGACAGTATAATAAAAACAAGTTGACACACAAATGTAAAAATATGATACTTTACCTAAGTTTTTAGGATTCAATGTTTTATGACAACTATAATACGAAGAAAATATAGGATGAGCCGCAGGCTTGGTGTAAGTTTATGGGGTAGAGCTAAGGACCCAGTTAATACACGTAAATATCCACCTGGGCAACATGGTACTCTTGGTTTTAAGAAGCTTTCTGATTTTGGCAAGCAGTTTGCTGCGCATAAAAAGTTTAAGTTTTATTATGCTATATCTAGTAGGCAGTTACGCAACATATTTATGGAAGCATATAACAAGAGAGGTTATGTGGTTGATAATTTTGCTGGTATACTTGAATCACGATTAACTGCTGTATTGTATAATTCTGGACTTGTTCCAACAATCTTCGCAGCAAAACAATTTATATCTCATAAGCATATTACTGTTAATGATAAGGTAGTAAATGTTGGTAGTTATAGGGTTAAACCAGGTGATACAGTAAAGATTAGAGAAAGAGCAAAAAGTCTTCCAATAGTACTTACTTCGATACAATCACAGGAACACGGTGCTCCATCTTATTTTGAAGTAGATGTTAACGAGTGTTCAATAAAATATTTGAGGGTACCAAAGTTTACTGAAATTCCTTATCCAAATAATATGGAAATTAATTTAGTTATTGAGTTCTATTCAAGATAATGTTTGATATGCCCGTGTGGCGGAATCGGTAGACGCAGCGGACTTAAAATCCGTGGGTTATTGCGACCTTGGGAGTTCAAGTCTCCCCGTGGGCACCATTTAGGGTTAAGTATAATGAGATGGGTTGATATAGAAGATATAGTTATTGCTCTAGAAGAAAAATACCCTAATGAAGATGTGATGAATATTAGGTTTACTAAACTCAAGGAGATGGTAATGACTTTACAAGGGTTCAACGATAATCCAAGCTACTGCAATGAAAAAATACTTGAAGCGATACAATCAATGTGGATTGAAGAGCATGAGGCTTAACCAGTTAAGTATAATGTTTTTTGGATTTGTTTTTGAAACATATCAAAACATAGACATAAGCCTATAATTTTATTAATTGGGCTGTTTATACATGCGGATATTGGAAAAATTCAGCATCAATAATTTTACGGCAACCGCTAGATACAATTAATAAATTGTGTTGTAATTAGCATAAATATCAATATATTAATTTTACTTGATATATTAACACTTTATCTATAATATTAAATACTGTAATTAATATATTAATATTATGAATTTGATATCTTTAGTAAAAATAGCAAACAATGAGGCCATAAAAGATTATTTTTTGAAAAAGCAAAATATTCAAATTATTGCAGAGCAAAAAAAGCAAGATGAAAGCGGTAAAACTGCGTTAATGCATGCAATAATACAAGATAGGCCTGATATAGTGAAACTATTATGCCAAAAAGAAAAAATTGATATAGCAGGTTTCAACATTCAAGATAAGGATGGCATGACTGCAGTTATGTATGCAGCTAGAAATGGTCATCAAAATAGCTTAAAATTTTTTTATAATATTCCGGGAAAATTAACAGATGATCAAAATATTCGTGATTTCTCGTATACTGTGAAGAATCATATATCAGGTTATAATGCATTGATGCTGGCAATCATGAACAGGCACATACACTGCTTAGAGTTTTTATACTGTAAGGAAATACAATATATTATTAATCACCAGGATAACAATGGTAAAACAGCAATCATGCTTGCTTTTGATGCAATAGCAGTTGCAAATAAATTTGGAAATAGTGAGGAAGTTAAGAATGCTAAATGTCTTTTAAATGAACTTTTGCAAGTAATTAAAGTTATTTTTAAAGAAAGAAGTGAAATGCATCTAAACATTTTACAGAATAATAAACTAGATCTTACAATTCAAGATCTAGCAAAGCGAAATTTATTTTCATATCCTACAAAGACAGGTTATGATATGAAAAAACTACTAAACTTTATTGCTTCTCTTCTTACCAGTCAAATAACTCCTGACCTATCTATCAAAATGCCAACAGGCCAACATGATAAGGTAAAAAGACATGATAATAGTCAAATAATTAAAGAATTAAAAAAACCAAAGACACATAAACGTTCTGCTACAGAAGAAATCAATCACCATGATGTAAAACAAGCAAAAATAGAAAAAACCAGAGGTATAAAAAACAATAATAAGCAAGTGCAAGTAAAATTCAATAAGCCAAATCATGTGATAACAAAATGTGAGGTGGATAAAGTGCGACTTAGAAGTGGTATACAAAATACACAGTTTTGTGTACCACTAAAAGCTATTGGGCTCAGTGAAGGATCAACAAAATATACAATAACAATTACTCCAACAAAAGAGTGGTTCTATTCAAACTCAAGCGGTATATCAAAGTCTCAGGCACCTTTTTATAGCATGAAAACTACATGTTCTGATACAGTAGTTAGGAGAGTTTGTAATGGAACAAAAAATAAGAAAAGTACTCCTAATTCTAAATTAATTGTATTTCATCCAGGCATTCCACAAAGTGTTCAAAAAGTGTGTACACTCGCTTCTCAAGCGATAAAGATATAAAATGTAGTAATTTATATTTAATCTGAGAGACAAAAATTAACTGACAGTGAAATTAAAATACTACATTTATCTTTAAGATGCAAAATATAGCAAAATACAAATTATTATTTTATATAAGCTACTCTCTTAAAATGGTAATATTAGTGTTTAGCAAGTATCTTATGTTCACTTATTCAAACACATACCACCCAATTCTTCCGTTGCAACTTCAGTAACTAACTGTTGTGGTTTTTCAATAAATAACTCTTGTAATTTTTTGCATTTATTTATATCACAAAGATCAATTGAATATGGTACTTCATGTGCTCTAAGATTTTCTAGTATTGCATTAACCTCTCTCTTAGCAGCATTGGATGGAAATTTTGACAGTTCGTTTTTTATAGAATCTACCATTTGTTGATTAAAATGCTCTGAACCAGACCCTATAAAAATTTTTTTAGTTACCAAAACTTCAATGATATTATTTCTTAAAGTTGCTTTTAGCTTGCCTTTTGGTATAGATTTTGCTATTTCACTGATCATGCTGTTTATAGCATTGTAATATAATTCAATTATGCCTAAAAGCTTCTCATTTGCACATGCCTGCGATATTGCACTTGCTCTACCATTTTTGCAAGCCATTTTACTATATTTATTAATGTAAGAGTTAATAAGTTGTTCATCAAACTCTAACTTATAAAAAACCTTACCTTTATCTAATTTTACATACTCAAGATCAAATATGTTTTTTAAGAAAGGCATATTAACCTCTATAGGAAAATATGATTTATTAATAGTTAAATCAAAGGCAATATCAATTTTATTATTAAATTCCATATTATCATATCCTCCTCTATCACATCCTTCTAAATATTGATATACTGGAAGCCGAGATGTCGAACAGTGATCAAAAGGTTTTTCTCTCTGTATTTTTGGAGTAAGATAACGTACAGTTAAAGCAAGTGGATCAACAACAATTGCAGTAGGTTGTTTTTCAGAAAAGATATTAGAGTTATCTATATATACATCATAGTTATAATCTAGTATTACTTTCAATATTTTTGAAACAATTTCAGAATCCTGACTCATTGCTCCAATTAAAATAATTTTTTTATTCCCTATAGGCATATACTTTAAAATATTATTCAGATCATTTTCAGATACGTATATGTCTATATGAGCAAGAGCTGTCTTTTTGCTCTTTATATCGTGGATTATTAACCCTACACACTGAGTAAGATTAGCAGTACCAATTTTTTCACTGGCGGAAAACCCTACCTCTCCTTGCGCTACCATATATGCTTCATTATCAAATTTACCTTGAAATTCAGTAAGTATCTTTTTTTGTAATAGTAATATCTCTTTTATATTTTTGTCAGAAAGGTATTCTAATTTCCTTCGTATCTCCTTGGCAACTACTTCTTGAGCTTGAGAACCATTATGGAATTCATTTTCTTCTAAGTTTGAAAACGTAGAGGGAAGACTTTTAATAGCACCTATTAAATTACTAACATTTGTATTCCTATCGTAATGCGTACCATTAATATATAACATAGTATATCCATAACCTAAATCAGTATTAATAATAATATAAAAATGGTAAATGTTAAGAGATTATTTCCCTTCAATTCTAAAAATTATACTATAATATAACAAGTACCAAAACAAATTGTTACAAGTGATAGAAGCTATAGATTTATTACATCAAACTTCAAAAAACATAGAAAAAGAGATATGCAAGCTTCCATACAATATAGAAGCAGAGCAAATATTAATCGGAGCAATGATACGTAATAATAGAGTCTGCGATACTATAGAAGACATTATGAAAGTAGAAGCGCTATATGAACCATTGCATCAACGCATTTTTGAGCAGATTATAAAAATAAGAAAGCGTGGTATTGTTGCAAATGAAATAAGCTTAAAAATGTTTCTTGAACAGGATCTGGCGTTTATTGAATGTGGAGGAGTAGAATATCTAGCAAAACTTGTAGCTAAAGTAAGTATAGCGCTTGATGTTCATAGCATTGCAAAAATCATATGGGATGCTTATTTGAGAAGGTGCTTAATTGGGCTTGGACAAGATATCATAAACAGTAGCTATAGTTATGATGTTGAAAACCCTGCTCAAATGCAAATTGAACAAGCAATGACAAAATTATTTAATTTAGCAGTTAAAGGACAGGCTGAAAAAACTTATACAAAATTATCTAGTTCAATAGCAGAAGTTATTGAAAAAGTAAATTTAGTTAAACATAATCCAGGATTATTAGGTATAACAACAGGCTTTCGTGATTTAAACCAGCTTCTAGGTGGTTTGCAAAAGTCTGATTTATTAATTTTAGCAGCAAGACCTTCAATGGGTAAAACAGCGTTTGCATTAAACATGGCGTTAAATGCTTGCAGGGCCCTACAAAAAAATACTGAAATTGAGCAACATGTAGGGTTTTTTTCGCTTGAGATGTCAGCAGAACAATTAACAGCAAGACTTATGACTATAGAATCAGGAATAAGTTATTATAAAGCCTTGACAGGAAAAATAAGTGATTTTGAATTACGTAAATTTCTAACTACTAGCAGTAAATTATCAGACCTCCCTCTTATAATAGATGATACTCCAGCGCTATCTATCAGCGCCCTGCGTACAAAAATAAGGCTTCTATATCAATTATACAGTTTACGAGTGGTATTTATAGATTATCTGCAATTACTAAAGGGAACTACAAAGAGAAGCAGCGAAAATAGAGTACAAGAGATATCAGAAATTACCCAAGGTCTAAAGGCAATTGCTAAAGAGCTAAACATACCAATTATCGCATTATCTCAGCTTTCTCGTTTAGTGGAACAAAGAGATGATAAAAGGCCACAACTTTCTGATTTGCGTGATTCAGGAAGCATAGAACAAGATGCTGATATAGTAATGTTTTTATATAGAGAGGAATATTATGAACTACGCAAACAGCCAGATGAAGGTAGTAGTAAGCATAGAGATTGGCAGGAAAAAATGGAAAAAATTAGAAATATTGCGGATTTAATCATTGCTAAACAAAGAAATGGTCCTATAGGCAACATAAAGTTATATTTTAGTTCAAGCGAAGGTTTATTTAAAGATTATACTGAACAATATGAGCATTAATTTGATAATTTAAAAATCTTAAATTGACAAAGTTATATAATAATATCAGAAGCAAATAATCAAATAGATATTCAATTATTTTATTAGCTATAGAGACAGTATGCGCAGAATGTGAGAGAAAAGGTCATTTTGATGTTATAAATGATGGTAACAAAAAAGAAGCTGCATTAGACCACTTTCGAAACTATGATAAGAGTGGTAAGATAAAGGTTTTGAGTGTAGCAAGAAGTGAAGTATGAAACAGTAAAAGAGATAGAAGAAGAAAAGTTTCGACAATTGAGCAGAGTAAAAATTCAACAAAATGCATCTCTTTTATGGGAATCAAATAAGAAAAAGAAGGCCAAAGGAGGTAAAAAAACAAGCTGAGTGAAGAAAATATGGTATTGGAGTATTTGAGAGAACATATTTTCATATAAGTTAAAATTATGGTTTAAGTGAAAGTAACTGCTATAAAATAATAAGATGGATAGAAGATACGTTAATAAAACACCCAGTTACCATGTAGAAAAGAGTTCTTTAAAAGCGATATGGAATATGATGGTTTAGTGAGGTGTGAAGGGCAAGTTTTATCTTGGAATGTTTATCATTTACTCACTATGCAGTGTCGACATATATTTTAGCAAGAGATAGATTCTATGAAGGTGAACGAATGATAAGAAAGAAATCGCCAATTTATCGTTACGAAAATGCTTGAGTTTATTAAATCAATTAAATTCCTTTCTTTATATAGATATTTATCGTAGTTTCGAGGTATTTTTCTATCAGAGCGAAAATAGCTCAGCATTCACAGCTTGTGCAGTTTCAATCATATCATTTTATCGGCAATCAGTGCTTCCATACATCTGCAATCTATTAAGTCTAAAGCCTTTACATAATCTGATTTTTGTCCAGCAGTAACAAAAAACCTCAGTTGGTTGCCAAGAGCATCGCAAGCAGCATGTAATTTGCTCGAATTTACATCGTCCCAGCTCTTCTTTTTGTCTACCAATTTCCACATTTTTTTCTTGCACATGCTGATGCATTTTGTTGAGTCTATCATTAGCCACTCTGTATCTTGATCAACTGCCAGAATGTTAAAAATCATCTGCCAAACACCTGCTCTTGCCCACCTTATAAAGCGTTTATTGAC
>JAVBJW010000027.1:0-4028 GCA_031546805.1 Anaplasmataceae bacterium | reverse complement strand
TAAAGTAATTGTCGACACTGCTTAGAGGATATTTTGCTGTTGGTAATGTAAATTCTACAGATGTGCAGAAGTATATTGAAGAGCAAGAGATTCATCATAAACATAACAAATCTCTGAGTTTTAAAACTATTTATCTGCTTTTGTTATGGAATCTTTTTTTACCATTCTCTTCTACCTTTTTAATCTATAAAACATAGAAGATAAAAATACAAAAACAGGTAATATTTCTAATCTACCAATTAGCATTACGAGTGATAGCAATAACTTGGCTGGCTTTGAAAAAGCAGCATAATTTCCTGATGGTCCAATAATCATACCAAAACCTGGACCTGAATTTGTTAGCGTTGCTGAAACTGCACTTAAACTAGTTATAAAATCAGCTCTGCTGATAAAGGACATGACTATTGTTGCAATTGTAAATATTGATATATAAAGAAAAAAATATATAAAAACACTTCTGATTTCTTCATCTTCTAAAATCTTGCCGTTAAGTTTTATAATATTTCTTTCATTTGGTTTGATAATCCCATTAAAATAACTCTTTACCACTCTGATTAACACTATTATACGAAACATCTTAATTCCACCACTTGTTGAACCACTGCATCCTCCAATTAAAGTTAGAAAAAATGCAAATACTGAAACAAAGCACCAATCTCCATAATCACAAATAGTAAAACCAGTTGAGGTTATCAAAGAAACAATACTAAATGCACTGTATCTAAATAGGGTAAAATCTCTGTTTACTTTATTATCTATACAAATACTGCCAATATGGATCCAAATAAACGTTATCAGTACTGAAATTATAATAATTGTGATAAAATAAAAGACTTGCTCATCATGAAAATATGATCTCTTTACTATTTTAAAATAAGTTAAAAATGGACATGCCCCTAAAATCATAAAGATAATAGCAATGATTTCGATAGTAATGCTATTATAGTGAGCGAGAGAGTTATCGTAATTAGCAAAACCACCAGTTGATACAGTGGATATTCCGTGACATATAGCATCAAAAATTGACATACCAGCGAAATAGTAACAAATGGTACATAAAAAGATAAAGAAGTAGTATATTGCAGCAATATGCATAACTGTGCTGGCAATATTGGGTAATTTTTTCTTCGCAATTTCAGAAGATTCAGAAGCAAGTAGATTACGTGAACCTATTAACCTTAGAGAAGGGAAAATAATAACCCCTACCGTTATAATCCCAAACCCTCCAATTCCACTTAACATAGCCCTCCATAATAATATTCCTGGAGATTTCTCATGTAAATTACTAAGAATAGTTGCACCTGTTGTTGTAATGCCCGATACTGTTTCAAACAAGGCATCAGTATAGTTTATGGAAGTCTCAAAAAGAAAGGGAATTGCTGCAAATAATGGCAAAATAAACCAAATGCAGCTGGTAACAGCAAAATCTTCCACATTATTTAATCTATTGAGCTTGCCTAGTAGTGAAAAAATTATGCCAAAAACCAGTGTAATAACTGAGCTAATAACGAATCCCTTCCACTCATAACCTAAGAATACATTAGTTATTGCTGGAATAACCATAATAGCACTTAGAGGTAATAGAAATATTCCAATTATAAATATGACTGAACGTAAACTCTTAAGCATTGTACTCTAAATTAATTAAATATTTGAAGATGTTAACCTTATATAAAAATATTTCTACATTTGAAAAATACTATATAATTTTTATTTTAATTTAGAGTTATATATTGATGTTAGGATTAGAGCTAAAGGATATCTCTCATCATTATAATAGGAACAGCTTTGCTTTAAACAATATTAATATTAAAGTAAATAAAAGCGCAGTTGCATGTTTGCTTGGACCATCAGGTTGCGGTAAATCCACAATTTTAAAATTGATAGCTGGAATAGAGAAACCAAAATCTGGTTCCATTACTATAAGTGATAAAGTAATAGTAAGCGATCATATATTCTCTCCTATAGAAAAACGTAAAATTGGACTTATCTTTCAGCATCCTGCATTATTTCCTCATAAAACAGTTATTGAGAATATAATTTTTGCTATAAAAAAATGTAATAAAGAAGAAAAATATAAAGCTGCCTTAGAGGTTTTAAATTTAGTAAACATGGCTGATTATAAAGATTTATATCCTCATATGTTGTCCGGTGGACAGCAACAGTTAATTACAATAGCAAGAACAATTGCACAAAAACCTGAAATAGCTTTACTTGATGAACCATTCTCTAATATGGATGTAATACTGAAGCGTAAAATAAGAAAAGATATGTTATCTCTCTTTAAAGAAAAAAATATAACTGTTTTATTAGTTACTCATGATCCAGAAGAAGCATTGGAGATTGCAGATGCAATATATATTATTCGTGATGGTAACATTATTCAGTACGGTACTCCATATGATATCTATTACAATCCTAAAGATTATGCATTGGCAAAATTTTTTGGTGAATTAAATCATTTTCACGCAGTTGCTCAAAAAAATCATGTAGAATCACCTTTTGGTAAAATACCAATTAATCTTCCAAACGATAATGATAGAGTTATTGTCTGTATTAGGCCCGAGGCAATTCTACTACAAAATCATGGTGGAATTCAAGCTATAGTAGATAGTGTTAAGTTCTTTAATAGAATGGTTTGTATTAATATAAAAAGTTGTTTGTATTTAATGAGGTTTCCTGTTGCATTATTACCAAATAAGGGTGATATAATATCTGTAGCACTCGATCTAAATCAAGTGCTAATATTTAAAGCTTAGTAATATTATTATGGAGGTAAATATGAGTTTAGGCCCATGGCAATTGTTCTTAATTTTAATGATAATTTTGGTGTTATTTGGTGCGGGGAGGTTACCTCAAGTTATGAGTGATTTAGGTCGCGGTATTCGTAACTTAAAGCAAGAACTAAAGGATTCTGACAAATTATCATCAGTAAAAGACGAACCAAATCGTTAGCTTCTTTCAAGCTATTATAGTAGCATGCTTAAACTTAAATAAGCATGCACTGCATGATTTATATCTGATTTTCCATTATAATAATGTATTACTTTTCTACAAACTTCAAAAAAAATGGTCTATGTATGTGTACAGCCTCATAGTATGATGATACAAGATATGAGGAGTTACAATCAAAATGGGGCAAATATTACACTGAAATGACAGAAATACAAAATAATAAAATAGCGAAACTTTCTGAGTGCTACTACATCAATCCAAAAACAGTTTTTAAATGAAAAAAACTCTCATTTACTACAGATGTTGATATTGGTCCAAAACAACAACTAAGGAAGAAGAGTTGTCACATTTCTTAAACATACGCTTCTTCCTCTAGGCACTGAGAACAAAAAAGAAAAGAGGTAGTTTAACAGTAAGTCAATAGAAAAAAGGAGAAACTACCGTATGGAATATTACATAAAAGAGGAAACAAATTTTTGAATTCTTGGGGAGCATAAAAACAACAAAAAGAGTGTTTATAGAGGCAATTTTGGGAGATTGTTTAAACATATACAAGATCCAGATTTGGATGTGACAATAATTGACGGAACAATTATGCATGCTCTGCTGGATATACAAAAGACTCCAAGGATCAAGTGGACACAGTAAAACAATTAAAATGCCCATTCAAATTCCTTGATACATGCACTTGTAGATGCGCTTGGAAATCACTAAAATTTATACTGTCAAAGAAATGAAATTACACAAGCAGAAGCATTGACCGAAGATGTTTTAACTACACTGTAGTAGCTGACAATGGCTATGACAGTAATGCTTTTATGGTTGGTCTTGAAAGCAAAGGATGCGAATCCCACCAAAACGGAACCGAAAAGTGCAAAGAATGAGCATATTTATAAATTGATAGAATGTTTTTCGATAAAATCAAGAATTTTAGATGTACTAAACAAGACATAATCTGAAGGTTTAAAGAAGTAAGATCAAAAAACAAAAAGGATTTAGAAAAACAACTAGGGAATGTATCACAAGAATGCAAAGTAAAGGAGTATTCAAGTTTATCGATACAAGGAGTTATA
>JAVBJW010000006.1:0-7010 GCA_031546805.1 Anaplasmataceae bacterium | reverse complement strand
CGCTTTCAATTAATGCTTCGTATCTCTACGCACTAATTCCTCTTTCAATCCATCTCTGCAGCCTCGATCTCTCCAGATTGGCATTCTCTTTATACTTTCTCAACCATGGAAGCATAATTTTGCAGTTTTTTGAAGGTTTTTGCATTTTTTTCTGTTTGTTCTCATCCATAGGGCTTCTGCTCTAATCATGAGTGGGGTTTGAATAGGTTTAATCTTTGATAAGAGGTAGGCTGGGAGTAATGCTGTTACTGACTTTGTTTAAAATAGCATTAATAAAATTAATTTCACTTACTTTATCAAGTAGATTAGAAGAGATATTTGTATATTCATTGATTACTACTGCAATTGGGGTATTACAATTCATCAATTCATATGTAGCAACACGAAGAATTGCTAAACTTATTAAGCTTATTCTTGCTAAAGACCATTTGGAACTTAAGTTAGACTCTATGGCCTTATCAAGCTTTTTTGGATTGTCAATAATACTATCTAATAATTTTAGTAGAAACTTGTTATCAAAATTGCAAAATCCAAATAGATCAGTAATTTCGCTTATGTAATTTGTCAATTCTTGAAAATCTTCATAGTCTATAAACATAGCAGAATAATAAGCTTGTATAGCAAGAAAACGTGCTATATTGCGTCTAGAATAACTTTTTTCTAAAGGCTCCATTATTTCAAAAATTGATTATATACTTTTATCATGCGTAACATTGCTGAAGCTGCGTTACCACCAATATTTCTTTGATTTTTATCAGCTCTAATTAAGGCCTTCTCTTTACTATCAGCTGTAATTACACCCATACCCAAAGGTACAGCATGCTGAATAGCGATTTCACTTAAGGATCCAATTACTCCTTTGCAAATATAACGATAATGATCAGTTCCGCCACGTATTACACAACCAAGTGCTAAATAACCACTGTAGCTGCCTCGGTCACTCATAATTGAAAAAACAATTGCTGCTGGAATTTCAAATGCACCTGGAACTTCAACTACTTCATATTCGACTCCAGCTTCTTGTAGCTGCAATACAGCTCCATCCAATAAATGAGTAGCTATATCGTCATAAAACTTTGAAATTACAATGAGGATTTTGGACATTACACTCTTCCACTTGAAACTTTTTTGATAAAAAAAGCACTATCTTTAATTACAAAGAATTTTATAGCTAATTGTTGAGCAATTGTTATCACATTACTACATATCCAATATATTATTAGTCCTGCAGGAAAAGAAGAAAAAACAAATACAAAAATATATGGCAAGAATTTCATTACCTGCATGTTCTCGGAGAGATTTCCATCATGATTTAATTTTTGTTGGATTATCATAGTAATACCAAGTATCATCGGTAAAATTCCAATTGAAATAGAAGGATTATAACTAAGTAGACCAAATAGTGTTAAAATATTCATAGGGTCAGGTACTGAAAGATCATGAATCCAAAAATAAAATGGAGCGTGTCTCATTTCAATTGTTACAAACAATACTTTGTAAAGCGCAAAAAAAACTGGAATTTGAATGAGTATTGGTAAAAAGCCAGATATTGGGCTTATGTTATGCTTTTTAAATAATAGTGAAATTTCTTTATTTAGCTTTATCTTGTCGTGTTTATACAATTCTTTTATTCGTACTATTTCTGGCTGTAGTTGTTTTAATCTAAACGCTGAAATGTAAGATTTATTAGATAATGGAAGCATGGCCAACTTAATTAACAATGTTAGCAATAGAATTGCTAGACCAAAATTCTTAAATATTGTGTGAAAATATTCCAGCAAGACAAACACTGGTTTAGTTATAAAGTAAAGAACACCAAAATCTACAGCTTTATCAAACAATGATATTTGTAAGGTATTTTTATATTCATCTAAGAGATTTAACTCTTTTGCACCAGCAAAGAAGTAGTTTACATTGGAGTAACTACTATTTGCAGATATTTCACTATGTTGTTTTATAAAATCTATCTGAAATTTATTATTTTCAACAGATGATGCATGTTTAATATTAACACTTAATTTATTTGATTCTGGTATTATGGCTGTAAACCAATATTTATCTGCAAAACCAAACCAATTTTTACTGTTGTACCCATCATCGTTCTGCTGTATTTTAATACTTTTTTGCGAGGAAATCTTTTTATAAGTCCACTCTTCTAATTTATTATCAAAAACACCAACTGCACCTTCATGCGATATCCAATAAGAGTGCTTAATATCGTTACGATTGCGATTTATCCTACCGTACGGTACTAGACGAATTTGCTCATCTGTATTATTTTCAACTATTTGTTCTACTCTAAACATGTAATCATTATCTAGTTTTATCTTTACTTTAAATACAAGGCCATTTAAGTTATCCCAATGAAGAGTTACCTCTTCATCACTACCTAACCTGTTCTGATTCGTTTGCCAGATTGTTGATGAGTTAGGGACTTTAATTTTATTATCTTGATCCACCCAACCAAATTCGATAAAATATACATCTTTTGAGCCAAAAGGGGATAATAGAACTACTTCTGGAGAGGAAGGATCAGGATTTATATGATAATTCGCTAAAGTTAAATCATCAAATCTAGCACCATTTAAGGAAATAGAACCATGTAGCTTGTTATTGGCCAACTGTACTCTTTGATTTGAACTAGAGTTTATAACTTCAGAACGATCTTTATATTTTAATTCAGAAAATGCTAACTCAGTATCAGTCAAGCTGACGTTATTAGTGTCTTCTATTGCAGCTTTATCATGGCTAAAGAACTTTTCATAGAAAATTCGCCAACCAACCATTATTAAAATTGAGAGAAAAACTGCCAATACTAAATTTCTAACTTCCGACATATAATATTTTTAGATATTAACTTAAAGTATACTATATTAACATTTACAGTACAATAAAGATTTACCCATTCTTAAGCATTACCAATAAAGCTTTCTTTTCCAACTTATCATAATGGTTATTAATCTATTAACTAATGTTGACCGATCTTTCTTTTTATTATGCAATCTATTTGACACCGCAACATCAAATTGTGATAAATCAGTTGCAATTTATTAATAATGCAATTTATTATGGTTGATTCTGACAATTTATTAATAGAAACAAAATCAATGAAAAAGCATTCTTTATTATATTTAGTGTTAATTATACTATTCGTTTCCACAAGTGGCTACAGCACAGAACTAAAAGAAGCCATAGATAAAGCGATTACAAATAGTATGAGAATTAAAGCTCAAGGGTATGCTTTGCAAGGGGCGAAAAGACAATTAAGGATGAATGGATTTGCAGGCTTTCTTCCAATCGTCACATATGATTTTCAAATTAAAAATATTAATCAGCCAAGTATAGATCCGTTTAATAGGACTAACCTTAATGTTGATTATACATCAAAAGTAGGACAGCTTTCTATAAACGAAAGAATAGATGGTAGTTGGTTTGCTACGCCTAGTCAGGCAAAATATCAGATTAAAGCAGAGGAATTAAATTTTTTTCAAACCAAACAAAAGGTCTTACTTGATACTGTCAATGCTTACGTTAAAGTCCTAACTGCAATAGAAGTGCAAAATTTGAGTCAACATAATGAAAATGCTCTCAAACAACATTTGCTCATAGCACAAAAACGCTTTTCTGTTGGAGAAGTAACAAAAACAGATGTTGCTCAAGCGGAAGCAAGACTTGCTTCTATGATTTCTGAAAAAATCAGAGCAGAGGGTAATTTAAAAATTGCTAATGCTTCTTACGCTCATGCAGTTGGTGAAGAGCCAGAAAATCTTCTTCAACCAACTGGTTTACCTTCTATACCTGATTCCCTAGAAGAGTGCTTGGAAATTGCAAAAAAGAATAGTTTGATTTTAAAATCAGCGTTTTATAGGCAAAAAGCTGCTGATCAAGCAGTTATGATTGCACTATCGAAATCTTTACCATCTATTGATCTTTCAGCTAGAATGCAAAATACTTATGGATCAATAGATCAAAGAGAGCATAGTTTGTCATTTAACTTGTCTATTCCGATCTTTCAAAAAGGAATGAACCTTGCTGCAATAGATCAAGCAAACTTCACTGCAAAGCAATATATGCATGATTACCATGAAGCTATGAGAAACATAGAAGAAGCAGTGATTACTAGCTGGGAAAATATTTCAACTGTACGTTCTATGCTTGATTCATCTAAGGAAGCTGTAAAAGCTGTAGAAATTGTGGTAGATGGAATAAAACAAGAGGCAGAGTTGAGCTTAAGAACTACAATCGACGTTCTTGACGCAGAGCGAGAGCTATTTAAAGTTAAGGCAAATCTGATAGAAGCAGAAAGTAGCTATGTGATTAGTATCTACAATTTGTTGTCTATAATTGGCAACTTAAACATTACTTAATATTTATTATTTATCATGTATTAGTGTATTATCTAATGGTATTTACTGTGATGTATGATAAGAGTAGTGAGCAAAGCAGTCAATCTGCTAAGGATGTATTGGAAGATATTAAAAAGGTGGTATATAATAAAGGTAGCGGTAATAAATCTTTCACAACAGATCAAAAATTAGATAACGAAGAGGACATATCGTATCTTCAAGAAGAAGATGATGATGAGAGCGATGACTTTTTAAGTTTTGATAATAAAAAAGGCATATTTGAAAATATGGAAAAGCCATCAAGTGCAGATAACGTTTTTAATCATCCTCCGAAATTATTTACAGATACCCTTAAAGCAAAGACAGATAACAACAAACAAAATTTGTCAAAAACCTCTATTGTAAACAGTACACAAAGACAAAAAGATGATGAATCAGATAATGATTTCAATGATAGTCTTATTTCTAAAGAAAACATTGATGCTTCATCTGCAGAAATTCAACACTTAGTTGAAGAGGTTTATAAATCACATAGATCATCCAATGGATATAACCTTACCATTGAAGAATTGGCAATAAATCTTCTAAAACCAGAGTTATCAAAATGGTTAAACAATCATCTACATAATCTTGTTAAGGAAATTGTTGAAAAAGAAATTAAGCATATTACCAGTAATAGTTAAGATAATGTCACACTCTATCAAGAAAGAAGATATATAAACTGACAAGATTGCTAAAATAGATAATTCCAGCGTTGTATATGTAGATGAATTGACAATGAATTGGTCCTTTTTGCACTCTACTTCTTATTTTGCTTCTAAAATTAGAGGTTGCTGCAACTAGTGTAAAGTAGGGGGATACGATTTGTTTACTAGTTACAGCTTTTTTAATATACACTTTTTTAATCGTTGTACTAGAACTTTTTTTATATTTTAACTTTAAAATAGAAAATAATATTTTTATTAAAAAATTTTGATAAAAATTTAGTAACATGGTCAAATTTTTATTTGACTTCATCTTATTACGAAGATTACACTGTATTAACTAAAATAGTTTCACAGATAATGCCATAGGCAGAATACTACATAGTTACTCATATATGTTACTTAAAGTAAGCAAAGGAGTTAAATATGATAAATAATTTATTTGAACAGATTAAGAAAGACATAGAAGAGAATGATGTGGTGCTTTATATAAAAGGTACCAAAGATTTTCCACAATGC
Organism: Anaplasmataceae bacterium; assembly: GCA_031546805.1. Taxonomy (GTDB): domain Bacteria; phylum Pseudomonadota; class Alphaproteobacteria; order Rickettsiales; family Anaplasmataceae; genus Mesenet. The sequence goes on along the minus strand of JAVBJW010000006.1, from coordinate 1,441 downwards.
GGATTTTCTTCATTAGTAGTATCAATACTAAAAAAAATAGGTGTAGAGTTTAAAAGCATTAATATTCTAGAAGATCCAGAACTTCGTGAGGCCATTAAACAATTTTCTGAGTGGCTAACAATACCGCAATTATATATAAAAGGGGAGTTTATTGGTGGATGTGATATCACCAAAGAGATGTATGAAAATGGTGAGCTAAAAAAGCTTCTAATTAACAAATGTGTTATCAGTGAATAGCATAAGAATCTCTTTATAAAAATATACAATGAATCAATTAGTGATACGTTTAAGATTATTGGAGATCTAAACAAAAAATAAAGATTCAAAAAGGTAAATTTAACAAAAGATGTACATTAAAGTTTGACAATTATTCTAATTATTTATACTAAATCAAGTATAAATCATGTCAGAGAATAGTATGAATAAAGAAGAGATAGTAAATATATATCATGATATTATAGATAGTAGAATATATCTCAACAATAGCATTGTTGATATAGAAGCAATAGATAGAATAATAAATAGAATTGGTGATATAGAAGTTACAAAAAGAATAACAGATAGTATGTTATCTTTTTTATATACATCTTTAATCAAAGATAGGCAAAATGGTTCTATATTTAAATATATTTCTAATTCAAGAATCTTCGATAGATACATTAGAAGACTTATTGTTAATGAACAATATTCAGATGAATATAATGATGCGTTTCATGAATACTTATTTTCTAATAGCAGCAACCAATCTAGTACACAAAATGTCATAACTATGATTACCGGAAGTAGTGGCAGACCAAAGCATAGTGATACATTTTCTGCTACATACAATGAAAAATACAGATGGAATTTTCCTCATGATATCGGTATTGGAGATAAGATTGCTAATATGCCTACAAAGGTTGATTATATACCAATTGTTGTAATTACAATCATTCCATTAATGGTAATACTATACTGTATGATAAAACTATTTTTCCAGTGTGCATCGCATGTAAAAAGAGGTGAGAATAGCTATGACCAAGCTCAACAATCTGATTTGTCTAGTTTAACTGGTGCTAGTCCTGAATTAATGAAAATTAGAAATAATAACTATAATCATATTCAAGAACTTGATCCTTCAAAACTTGAACCTATTCGATTTAATCAAGATAGTATCTATAAAGACCAAAGAAAAAGCAAATGAGGAATTGTCAGGTACATCAGAAGGACAGTAGAGTAGAATAATACAATCTGTTAAGGTTAATTATTTTTTATGAATATTGCAATAAACTATTAATAAATGGTATATAAAATATATGTAAGATGTACTAAACAAGACATAATCTGAAGGTTTAAAGAAGTAAGATCAAAAAACAAAAAGGATTTAGAAAAACAACTAGGGAATGTATCACAAGAATGCAAAGTAAAGGAGTATTCAAGTTTATCGATACAAGGAGTTATA
>JAVBJW010000069.1:0-17750 GCA_031546805.1 Anaplasmataceae bacterium | reverse complement strand
CAGCCAAAAGACCTGCTTCAAGATCAAGACAAAGTGTCGGTTCATCTAAAGTTCTGAGCAGACTAGTCTTACCAATTCCATAGGGACCAAAATTTTCACACCTGTTACCGTTTTTACTCTTTCATCACTATTTATTATTTTCATACTACTGCCATGTTTTACGTATATGATATATACAAGAAAGGTTATATTTATGTTCAGATTTTCTTTTGCTTAAGTAGCTGAAATTTTGTCCTTATTTTTCGTAAAATGCTATACAGGCTAGTTCTGGACATATTGTTCATCTTCGCAACCTCAACTAAGTTAAAAAACTTAAGCTGCTGACAGAGGTCTTGCCATTTTTTAGGTAATTTTGCGATGATATCTCCTACATCAGTTAGCCCCATGCGAAACAGAAAATATAATTAAATTGATTGTATTGTTCAAAAAAAATCTTGGGTTAAAGCGTCATACAGAAGAAAATTCTGCCATTTGGGAAATGTATCCCTTAAATAATACTGGAATAAGAAAAATAGCGAAATTTTTAAATACAAATTGACAATAAAGTAGATAATATAAAAAGTTAAGAGTAAGCGAATTGCTGATAAAATTGAAGCAAATGAAAATCAAACCAGAAATGGACAAAATATACACATATATAAAAAGAACAGCAATAGAGTACCAATCTGGACTGCTTATTCTAGACGACTATGTCGCATTATTGCATATAAAGCGGAGAATAAAGGAGTAGAGACAGCTAAAAAAAGATATTAATTACAAAAAGAGCTTATAGAATCAACTAATTCTAGTATAAGAGATAATTTAACTAGATTTTATAATAGAACGAAAAGATGCTCAAAAACACTTGAAATGCTCAATATTACCCTTTACCTGTTCTTTCTTAGATATTTTATATTAAATTTTCATTTCATTGAAGGGTTATAATCCAATCTCTTTGAAGTGTGTAGGACGAGCTAAATAAGTATTGTATAACATAAAATTAAAATTATTTTCATTAGCTCAAATTCATAGTAAATTTATATCTATTAGTTGACACAACATATGTTTTATGATTAGCAAATATATGCTTGATAAAGCTTTAATATGTTATAATAAAATTATTGCAAGTGGCTTTAGTATTGCTATTGCTGAATCTTGTACTGGTGGTCTTTTGTCTTTTTTATTTACTACTATTCCTGGAGCATCAAAAATATTAGATTGCGCATTTGTAACTTATTCTAATGATTCTAAAAATATAATCTTAGGTGTGAGTACAGAGATGTTAACACATTACGGTGCTGTTAGTAAAGAGGTAGCTATTGCAATGGCACGTGGGGTATTGTCAAAATCAAAAGCAAGCATAGGAGTCGCAGTTACTGGAATTGCCGGTCCTGGTGGTGGATCAAATGATAAGCCTGTAGGTTTAGTATATATAAGCTGTCTATTATCTGCAGTTGATATCGATTGTAGGGAGTATTATTTTTGTTACAATAATCGTAATAAAATACAAGTTGCAACTGCAAATGCTGCTTTGGATTTTATTTTAGACAGAATTTAAAAACTAATTTAGACTTAATTTATGCCTAAAGTTGTAACGCGTTTTGCCCCATCTCCAACTGGTTCTTTGCACATTGGTGGAGCACGCACGGCTTTATTCAATTGGTTACATGCAAAGCATAATCACGGCAGTTTTTTATTACGAATAGAAGATACAGACAGAAAAAGATCAACTGAAGCAGCAATAAATGTAATAACTCAAGGTTTGTCTTGGTTTGGAATAGACTATGATGGAGAGATAGTGTTTCAATCACAGAGAATAAAGAGACACATAGAAGCAGCTAATTATTTAATCCAGGCAGACAAAGCATATTATTGTTATTGTTCTCAAGAAGATATTGAAAAACAAAAATTAAGTGCAAGTGGCATTCATTATAAGCATAAATGTCTGCATGGCTCAGTTTCTGACAATGCCCCTGTTGTACGCTTTAAAAGCCCATTTAGTGGAGAAACTATTTTTTATGATGTTGTTTATGGTGAGATGAAAATTAATAATACACAACTAGATGATATAATAATTATGCGTTCGGATAATACCCCAACATATATTTTTGCTGTTGTTGTTGATGATTATGACATGGGAATTACTCAAATAATTAGAGGATCTGATCACTTAACTAATACTTTTAAACAATTGCTAATATACCAAGCGTTTGGTTGGAATCTTCCAGATTTTGCACACGTACCACTTATTCATGATGAAAACGGCAATAAATTATCTAAAAGACATGGTGCTTTAAGTATAGTTGAATATCAAGATATGGGTATATTGCCTGAAGCAATGCGAAATTATCTTTTAAGACTTGGCTGGAGTCATGGTGATGATGAAATTGTTAGCGATGAACAAGCAATTAAAATATTTAATCTTCAAGGAATTGGACGCTCACCAGCACGTCTGGACTTAAGAAAGTTAGAGCATCTAAATAATCACTATATTAGTAGTACAGATAACCAAAAAATTCTAAATATGCTTATTCCTATTTTAGAAAAAAACGTTGCCCATATGATAACTACAAAGCAAAAAAATTACTTGTTGCATGGGCTCTCAGAACTCAAAAAAAGAGCAAATTCTCTCATTGATTTAGCTAAATCAGCTCTTTTTTATGTTGAAAATCCGCCAATTACTATTGATGAACATGCACATAAGGTTATAACATCTAATCTTAGTAACATTGATTTACTAGCATCTTCTCTATCAGAGATTACTCACCAAGATTGGAACAAAGACACCATACTTGCTAAAATTCAAGAATTTGCAAACTTACATAACATCAAAATAAGTGATATTTATCGCTTCTTACGTGCTCCAATTACTGGTACGATAAATTCTCCTAGTATCGTTAGTATAATGGCAATACTTGGCAAAGATGAATGCATCACTAGATTGAAATCTACTCATAGATAATTTGTAATAATAAACTTAAAATAGAACTTATTTTGTTATTTAAATATTATCTGCACAGTTCCAAAGTGTGATAATGTTTATACAAAAGAGTGATTTAGGAAAAGTAGTATTTTTTGATCCGTGGTCAGATTTTGCAAAAGAAACTATAGTAGACCTGCTGCGAAAGGTTGTGACAGAATGATTAAGAGATGATAGAGGAATCAAAAAAGAATTGAGCAAGGTAAAGAATGAGCTTAAATTACAATAATCTAAAGAAACATCCAAGAAATTTTTGTGATATAACAGGCATAACTGCAGAAGAGTTTGAAAAAGTAGTCGAAATAGTTAGGCCTGAATGGGAAAAAGTTGAAAAACAGAAGAAACGCGACGGAAGAAAATCGCACATTAAAACGCTAGAAGACAAAATTTTATGTGTGCTAATATACTACCGAACGTATATAACGCATCCATTTTTGGGCTATTTGTTTAATTTGCACAATGCAAATGTATGTAAATGGAGCCATTGCTGGCCAGAAAAATAACGATCACAAAAGATAGAACCAGAAAAATATTAAAAATTTTAGTAGATGTTACAAACACAAAGACCAAAAAATAGTAAAAACGAAATACTCTAAAAAGAAAAAACTCAACTACAAGGCAACGATTGTTTAGTTTTATATCATCGAGTCGGCATTTTTAAGTTCTAGTGGTAGTTTAAATTCGATGTTTTCAACAGTTCCTGGCATTACTGAAACTTCAATGTCCATATAACTTTTTAGTTGAGAAATTAACTCCTTAATTAAAATTTCAGGGGCTGAAGCACCTGCTGTAATCCCAAGTCTTTTAACGCCTATAAACCAATTGTTATCTATATCACGGTAGCTGTTAATTAGATATGCTTTAACTCCTGTTGCTTTGCATATATCAAGCAGGCGGTTTGAATTTGAGCTATTTTGGCTACCTATCACCAAAACCAGATCAACTATTTTAGCCAATTGTTTGACAGCGTTTTGCCTATTTTGCGTCGCATAGCATATATCGCTTAAATTTGGACCAGAAATATTGGGGAATTTTGCTTGTAGTGCAGCAATAATTTCACGAGTGTCATCAATGCTAAGAGTAGTTTGTGTTACGTATGATAGTTTATCTTGATCTTCTACTTCTAGCTCATGCACATCATGCACAGTTTGTACTAGTATTATGGGATTTTTAACTCTCCCTTTCGTACCTTCAACTTCAGGGTGCCCCTTATGGCCGATTAATATTAGTTGTCTGCCATCTCTTTCGCTTCTTTGTGCTTCTTTGTGCACTTTACTCACCAGAGGACAAGTTGCATCTATAATGTGAATATTTTTATTCTTTGCTTCATCTTCAACAGCTTTGGCAACGCCATGAGCACTAAATACAAGCACTGCATTAGCCTGAACTTCTTCAACTTTATCAACAAAGACGACTCCCCTGCGCTTAAAATCATCTACTACATGGCGGTTGTGTACAATTTCATGCAGAGCATATATCTTGTGGTTGCTGCCATATTTCTCTAAGGTTAGAGTTAATATATCAATTGCCCTTTTTACACCAGCACAAAAACCCCTTGGCTGAGCTAAAATAACTTCCATTTTTCATTCTCTTAAAAATTATATGTTACCAAAATGCTGCGCAGTATGGTATAATTTTTATTAAGAGAATAAAAGAAGCACTGCATATGAGTACACTTTTGTTTAATTAGCAAGAGATTGGAGAGGTAAGATATAACGTAAACATTTTAACCTAGTTTTATTATAATTGTTAACAAAATTAATTATAAACTTATTTCTATCATTGCAAGTAAAGAACTTGTTTCTTCTATAGACCACCCCCCAGAAACGAACTATTAGTAAAACGGAGCAAGAGATCCAAAAATTGGAATTAATTAAAAGGCATGCCTCAAATTTACAATACAACACTAGACTACTTAAAAAACTAAAGAATAGGAGCAAGAGTGAGATATGAACAAGTCAAAAAACTAAAGGATGAGGAATTTTGAAGATTGAAGGGAGCAAAACGCAGTACATTCAACAAAATGATTGAAATTTTGATAGAAGAGCAGAGGAGGAAAGCCAAATAAACAGGGTATGGATTGCCATAGAGAAAAGAGCTCTTAAAAAGTGATGTAGAATATGAGGTTTTAGTGATTGATGCAACAAAAACACATGTAAGAATGCCAAGAAAAAGCAAAAACGATTTTATTGAGGAAAGAAGAAAAAGCATACACTAAAAACTCAGTTAATTGTAGAAAAAGAGAACAAATATGTACGGCATTTTCAAATGGATGATTTTAGAATGTTTAAGGAGTTGAAAGTAATCTGAAATTAAGGTGTTAGCAGATGGTGGATATAGAGGTATACAAAGAATGCATAAAAACGCGGAATTGCCGTACAGAAAAAGGAAAAAGAATCCAAAGAAAAAAAGGAAAAAAATCAGGAACTTGCAAACCAGAGAATGGTAGTAGAAAATGTGATTGGTTTATTAAAAAGATTTAAAATTACCGCTATCGAAATCGGCGAAAGCGTTTTGGTTCAAGATTTAATTTGATTGCCGTAATTTATAACTTGGAATTGATTAAATGAATTTTGAAAGTGGTCTAATGTTGACGACAGAAAAATCTCACAAAAAAAACTTACTGGTTTATTATTTGGTGATAAAGGATATATCAAGAAAGATCTTTTTCAAAAGCTACTTGATCGTGAACTAAAACTTGTCGCTAATATAAAAAAGGTATGTTGATGTTACTCCAAGAAAAGATTTTAAAAAAAAGATCGATTGTTGAACAGTTTTCGACTATCTGAAAAATAAGTTCTCTATTCGCAATAGACCCCATATAAATGCTTTAGTTCATGTTCTTTCCACCAGATATTTGGATTATAAATGAGCTTTTAAAAGCTCATTTATAAATTTCTAATAGTTTCAGTGTGATATTATTTTCTAATTTTAGATATCTTTGTAATTTATTTTCCTTACTACTTAATCTAGTGTTATACATATATAGTAAGTAGTACAATCATAATGAATAATATAATGCTTGCACTAGGGGCAAATTGTGGCAATGAGCTAACAACCCTCAAAAAAGCAATAGATTTATTACCAATGTATAATAAAACTTCCTCTTTTATTTACAAAAGCAAAGCACTACTGCCTAAAGATGCACCTAAATGTTGGGAATCTCCGTTTTTTAATATGGTGACGTTTGGATATTCTCATCTAGAGTTAAATCAGTTTTTTAGTGTAATAAAAAATCTTGAAATGACTATGGGGCGCTGTAATAATACGCGCTGGTCACCGAGGATAATTGACATAGATATCTTGCTTTGGGGAAGTGAAATAATAGAATCAAACACCATTTCAATACCTCATACTCAAATGCACCACCGTGATTTCGTTCTAGTGCCAATGTGCGATATTTGTTCAAGGTTTGTTCATCCCACTTTAAAAAGGAGCATTAAGGATATTACACTAGACCTTCAAGAAATTAACTTAATTAAAATCTAATTCTTTTTAGACATATTACTCAAGAATTGTTGTAGATCTGTTTTTCTTTTTGTTTTTAGCTTTTCTGAGTATAATATATGTTTAATCTTTTGAGTACTCTCATCAACGCTGTGATTTACTATCACATAGTCGTAAACATAACAATGGCTCATCTCAAAGCGCGCTTGGCTTAGTCTTCTATTGATTACATCTAATGGTTCACCATTACGTCTCTTTAACCGAAGCTCAAGTTCTTCAATTGATGGGGGTAATATAAAAATACTAACAACTTTTTCTTTCATAATTTGAAATAAACGGAATGCACCTTGCCAATCTATGTTAAATAACACACTTGTTCCATTTTTAAGATTATCTTCTATCTGCCGTTTTGGTATGCCATAGTAGTTATCAAACACTTTAGCATACTCTAGCATCTGCCCAGCATTGCAGAGGTTAAAAAATTCTTCTTCATCAACAAAATGATAATCTTGTCCATTTACTTCTCCTGGACGTGGTTTGCGGGTAGTAACAGAAATAGACTTGATTAAATTGCTCTCTCTACTTATTAATGCGTTTGAAATTGTAGTTTTACCAGCACCAGATGGAGAAGATAAAATAAGCATAATACCTTCACTCTGAAAATCATCCACTAAAATTCACCTTACATATTATTACTGCAGCAATATAGATACTAATTAAATACAACTAAAACCATTACCTAATAATAGATTCTAAACTAATTACTTCATAAAATCTAGTATTAAGTAAATTTGCACCTTTTAATATTGTATTTTGTAAATTAGACCAAGAAAAGTCTGCACCCTCTAAATTGGCATTAGACATATCAGCATTACTTAGCATAGATCTGTGAAAAACAGCTGAGCGTAATTTTGTATTAGATAAGTTTGCATTTTCTAAATTGGCATTAGAAAAATTTGCTCTATTTAATATTGATCCAGAAAAATCTGTGTTACTTAAATCCATATTGGTAAAATTAAAATCAGAGTAATTAACGTCAAACTTTTTGCTACTCAATATATATTCTTGTAGGTCTTTAATTGAAGTGATAACTTGCTTGGCAACAAAATAGTCATCAAACTTGTGTTGCTCTTCATTTTCAATGACGATTGTAGTGTCGAATTGACAGTTTTCCAATTGAGAATCTATCAATGAATTTTTATATATACTTGAAGAGTTAAATGATGAATTACTGATTATTGATGAATTAAAATCGCTATTAAAGAAACTAGTCTTGTTGAATGTACTGTTATAGAATACAGAAAAACTTAAATTACTTCCCACAAAGCTAGTATTAGATATTTTTAAGTTTATCCAATTTGTATAATCTGAAGTTATATTCCAATATAACATATCATTCATTTGACTATCTTCAATATTAGCATGAGATAGCAAACTATCATACACAAACGAATTTTTCCATCTCACACCAACCATTGACGCTTTATTGAAGTCGGCTCTATTAAATATCACACTGTCAAATGTTGAATCGTCAAAGAACGTGTTACTAAAATTAGTATTGAATATATCACTAGCATAAAATCTTCCACCACGAACATCAGCATCAGCAATAATAGTATTTGTAAAGTTGCAAAAACTCATATCGCTGCCTGTTAAGGTAGCATCTTTCATATCTGTTCCAATGAGAGAAGCATTTTTTAAATTTGCATTGCTTAAATTTGCTTCAAAAAAACCTGAGTAGTTTAAATCAGCAGCGTACATACTTGTATCTGTCAGATTTGCCATATGCAAATTCACGTTATTTATATATGATGCATCTAAATATGCTCCTTTCATATTAGCACCTGTTAAATCAGATCCATCTAAATTTACTCCATACATTATAGTATCCTCTAGGGATGAAAACTGCATTCTCGAATTGTGTAAATTTGCGCCAAAAATATTGGCTTTGGATAAATCACTCATTTGAATTACAATATTCTCTGCCTGAACATTATCAAAATTTGCATAGCGAAAATCAGATTTAGATAAGTTAGAGGAAGTAAGTTCCGAGTTTGAAAAATCAACATGGAGAGCTTTTACATTATGCATTTTTGTACTACGCAGATCAGAGTAACTAATATTTGCATTACTAATATTAGCATTACTTAAAACTGTTTGGCTTAAATCAGAAGAGACTAAATTGGCAAAACTTAAATTCGCACCTTCCATGTTAGAACCGTGTAAGTTAGAACTTGAAAAATTTGCGCCTCTCAGATCTGCATTGATAAAAGAAGAGTCTGTTACATCTGCATTAGTAAAATTTGCACCAACTAAAGTCATGCCATCAAAAACTGCTCCCCTTATATATAACCCACTAAAATCTGCACCAGACAAATTTTGACCAAATCCTACTTTAAAATTTACTGGTACTTTTTTTTCATGACATTTAATAACAAAGTTTGAAAAGGCTCTTTTATCATAAGATACATATTTTATATCTTTAATTTCTTCTAAGAAGGGTTTAGTATCTTCATCTGCATAACTTTCATAACAAATTAAGCTTAGTATAATATATAGGATATAAATCATAAAATCTTTACATAGCTAAGCGAATAAATTAATATATCAAATAACATATAAAAGCAAACCAACTCTTTAAAAAGAGCTATCACTATAGTATTTTAAAACAAATGATTAAAAAAATACTTAACACTTTAAGATTTATGTCGTATGTATACAAGGATATTGATTATTGCTGCTGGGGTTATGCCAGATATGTTTTTTGCAGCTCCAAGTGTTGTTGGACGAATTGTTTGCAATTTTTCACATACTTCGTTAGACAATCCTTTGACTTTTGAATAGTCAAAGTTATCCGGCATTTTTGTATTCTCTTCTTCCTTGAGAAATTTTAAATCTGCTTCTTGTCTTGCTAAATATGGCCTATATTTTGCTTCAATTTCAACTTGTTCGCAGATCTCTTGTGGAAATTGCCTTAGCTCTGGCCATATTTCTTGCAATTTATAAAAACTCACATCTGTGTACCCTAGCACTTCAAACGCTGTCTTTTTCATTCCATCTTGAGCGACATTAATGGCAAAAGGTTGAAGCTCAGAGCAGCTTATTTTTAGGCTTTCAAGTTTATCTGTGAGCTTATTTATTAACGCCAGCTTATCCTGTAACGCTAAGTATCTTTTTTGTGATACAAGAGATATATCATATCCTTTTTGTGTTAGCCTGAGGTCTGCATTATCTGGCCTAACCGTTAGTCTATATTCTGCACGTGAAGTAAATAGCCTATATGGTTCTTCAGTTCCTAAAGTAACTAAATCATCAATCATAACACCTATATATGCGTCAGAACGACCAAGAATAAAACTTCTCTTGCTATCAGCCGCAGAAAGTGCAGCATTAATTCCTGCTATTATCCCTTGTCCTGCTGCTTCTTCATAGCCAGTTGTTCCATTGATCTGACCAGCAAAGTATAGTCCTTTTATCTTCTTTGTTTCAAGAGTATGATATAATTCTCTTGGGTCGACATAATCATATTCAACAGCATAACCGCTTCTTATCATAACTACGTTCTCCAACCCTTCTATACTTCGTAACATTAAATATTGCACTTCAGCTGGTGCTGATGTAGAAATGCCGTTTGGATAGATGACATTGCTATTTAATCCTTCTGGTTCAAGAAATATTTGATGACTACCGCGTTCTGCAAACCTTTTTACTTTTTCTTCAATAGAAGGACAATATCTAGGTGCTTTAATTTCACTTAAGTTAGAGTGAGACGCAGATTTATGCAAATTCTCTCTGATGATTTTGTGGGTGTTTTCGTTTGTAGCAGTTATGTAACATGATATCTGCTTTTGCTTTATTTCTTTTGATAGATAAGAGAAAGGTATAGGAGGATTATCTCCTTTTTGTTCTCTTAAGATAGACCAATTTATGGTACTACCATCTAACCTCGGAGGTGTACCTGTACGCAATCTCCCCAAACTAAAACCATATTTATTTAGCGTATTTGCAAGCCCTATTGTTGGTTTTTCTCCAATTCTTCCTGCTGCAATTTTTTCTGCACCAATATGTATGACGCCACGGAGGAATGTGCCAGTAGTTAATATTACCCTACCGGCAAATATATGCTGACCACTACCTGTTATAACTCCGTTTATTACCTGTTTATTGTTATCCATTAAGATATCTTCAACTGATTCTTCTAGGATAGTTAGATTATTATAATTTAAAATTACCTCTTGCATTGCTGATTTATAAAGCTGCCTATCTGCTTGTGCGCGTGGCCCCCAAACTGCTGCACCTTTACTCCTATTTAAAATAGTTGAATGTATGCTAGCTTTATCTATAACATTGGCCATGACCCCATCTAAAGCATCTATTTCTTTAACAACAGTGCCTTTTGCAATTCCCCCTATGGCTGGATTGCATGACATCTCTCCTATAGTTGATACTTTATGAGTTACAAGCAAAGTTTTAGCACCAAGACGAGCTGCTGCAGTTGCAGCCTCACACCCTGCATGTCCACCACCAATTACTACTACATCATATTGATACATTTCATCTTTTTATTTAAATTGTTAAAATTTCCTTTATACTATGTCAATAAAATAAAAGAGTTTTAGCTAATAAGATATGCAAACTGTTGCAATATAGCAACAGCTATTCAAAATAATAAATAATTTTGTCTATTTTAAAGTAGAAATATTTGCATTCTTTGCTTTTTTTGTTATAAACTACTTGAAAAATAGGCTTTTTATGTCTGTTGTATGCTAGTTACGGAATGTGTAGCTTTTAAAATATTAATATATAGGTAATTTATATGAAAAAAATGTTATCGATTACAACAGCTCTTGCATCTTTAGTTACATTGTATGGCGTTGGTGGTTTAGCTGATATTTCAGTCGAAGCTGAGCAAAACAAACAAAATGCGACCAAAGAAGTTGAGCAAAGTAAACAAAATTCTTCTAAATCAAATTCTAATAATGAATCCGATTCTGAAACTTCTAAAATTGGTAAAGCAAAAACAAAACTTGATGAGAGAGAAAAGCGCATTTGCAATAAAAGCGTTGATAAAGATGGTAAAAGTTGTGGGTGTAAACATGATGTAGCTCTTAATGAAGGTCCTCGTATAACTCTTGGTGGAGGGGTTAATTCTCAATTTTACACTGTATCTGATGATAAAACGTACCATGTTATTCCTGGTAAGTTTAGTGATCAAAATGCTCCTTTTGGGGAGTTCAGTAATGGTAATGTTGGTGATTACAGTAAAACCTACGGCACATCAACAGATGCTATACTCCATATTAGAGGAGAAAATACCAATTATGACTTAAATTTAGTATATGGTGCTGATTTACGGTTAAATATACCAGTAACAAAAGCTGGTGGTATGCGTAGTCGTGGTGCGTATATTTTTGCTTATCATAAGGCTGGTGATCTCACTGTTGGTTTTAATGAAGGTGCTGAAAGCATAATGCGTCTTGATGCGTCTAAAATTGCTGCTGGCGACGGTGGTGCAGATAGTAGTTGGTTTAAAAAAGCTAATCTTGAAGGAGAAAAGGGTAATTTCCCGTTTCATGTAGCTCCACGTCTTTACAGTGAATCATTATTTAGTGAAAGCAATTGGCTTTCTTTCCGTGATGGTGGAAAACATAATAAAAGCTTCATTGACACTCAACCATTTAGACTTTCTTACTACTCACCAACCTTTATGGGTCTTAAATTTGGAGTAAGTTACTCACCAAATTATGATAATGATCTGTTTGCAACTGGTGGTTCGCAAAAGGTACAATATATTGATCCTACTACCAACCTTGGTACTAATGTTAACGTTAATGCCAACGTTCTCAATTATAAATGGTACAATACTGCAAATGCTGCGCTTAAGGCTGCAGAAAAGCTTAAGGATATTAATGCTATTGATGTTGCTGCCGATCTTGCTACTTCTCAAAATGCTGCACGTGATACTCTTGCAATTGCTGAAAATTTATATAATGAAGCGAGAGCATATAACACAAACCTTCCTGAAATTCCAGCAGCTATCGTTGATACAGCTAGTGTAGGAGCAGCAGTTGGTAATAATATCGCTTTGGTTATACCAGACGTAAATATTCGTGACCTTGCTACAAACATTGTAGCTGCTCGTCAACAAAATCTTGTTGCTAACCCTGCTGGTGGTGGTGGTGCTGCTGATGCTGCTAGAGTTGCTGCTAGAGAAACAGTGATTAATACAGGTAAGGCTATTTCTCGTGTTGCTAATTTAGCTGCCACTAGTGCTAACACTGATGTTAATGTAGTAGGTGCTCTTCCTGCTGGTCATGCGGCTATAGCTGAAGTTGATAAAGAAAATACTGCTATTAATGCTGCTGCTGGTGCTAATCCTGGCGGTCATATGACTCAGGCTATTGCACTAGGTGCTGCTGCTGCTGCTGATGCTCCTCCTGATGCTTCTACTAATGTTAGAAATCATGCACAAAACGCAGCAATAGCAGCTTTTCGTGCTGCTGCTACTGCACAAAGTGCACTTGGAGTAAACATTGGTACTGCTAAGGAAGTTTACATGCTTTTAGCAACTAGTGGTAACTACGTTGGACCAAATTATGAAAACATCATTAGTGGTGGTGTATCTTATGAATACGACTTTGATGACTTTAAAATTAAGGTTTCTGCTACTGGTGAAACTGGAAAAGTGAAAGAAATCAAGAATAATTCATATAGTATGTATGGTGAATACAATGACTTAAGTGCATTTAATGTCGGACTTGCCGCAGATTATAATGGTATCAAATTTGCTGCTTCTTATGCTAATCTAGGTAAATCTGGTCAGCCAAAACGAATTTGTACTAAAAATGCAAATAATAACTATGATTGTACTGATGCTAATGTTAAAAAATTACAGGAGAACACTTATTATTGGACTGCTGGTGCAGGATATGAGTTTGGTGATATCTATGTAAGTGGAACTTACTTTAAGAGTAAATCAGTTGATGCTAATGAGCTTTCTGATATTATTCTTGGTGCTCAGTATAATTTATCTTCAACAGGCAGTAAGAACTCTTTTGTTCCATATGTAACATGGCATCATTTTACTACTAAAGAAAAAGATTTGCCTAATGATAAAAAGAACAATGCTGGAAATATTTTCCTTGCTGGAGTTAAATTCACTTTCTAATCTTTTAACTAGTTACTTGTAGCAATACAAGTAACTAGCTTGCTTATATCGGTTTTATATTCCATATATAGATCTCAAGGTATTTTACTTTGATTTTTAAAAAACCTTTATTAAACTTTAATCTACTAATGAAAGATCAGCAATAAAATCATTGATATTGCTTAAGTTATTAATACTTTTAACATTTATACTCTGGTCGATTCTCTTTATGAGATTAGATAACACTTGACCTGGACCAATTTCAATACATCTTTTTATTCCCTTTTGTATCGTATATAATACGATTTCCCTCCACCTTACTGTGCTTACTATTTGCTTTGCTATTAAACTCTTTATAGTCTGTGGATCATTTTCTTCACGTGCTGTAACATTAAAAATTATTGGAATAGACGGCTTGTTTATTTCAATATCTTTTACAAAACCTACCATAGTTTCGTAGGCAGAATGCATAAGTTTGCAATGAAAAGGACCACTAACTTGTAGTTTAACTGCTCTTTTTATGTTTGAGTCTTTAACTGTATCCATTAATTTGCTAATAGCAAGTGCTGATCCGCTCACTACAACTTGTCCACCACCATTATCATTTGCAATTTCGCATATTCCATAAGGCCTTACAAAATCTAATATCTTCTCAACCTCATCTATTTCAGTGCCAAGTAGTGCAAGCATGCCACCTTGAAATTCAGATGAAGCATTATGCATAGCAGTGCTGCGTATTTGTAATAACTTTGCCGTAGACGCAAGACTTAAAGCTCCAGAAGCACAAAGTGCAGTATATTCACCAACTGAATGACCACATACATAATCTATGTTACGAAAAAATGATCTACCAAAGAGATGTTCCATAACACGCAGAGTTGCAATTGACACTGTCATTAAAGCTGGTTGAGCATTTTCTGTAATTGTAAGCTCTTCGATAGAGCCGTTAAAGATTATTTTTGATAACTTTCTACCCAAAGTATCGTCAACTTCATTAAAAACTTCCCTAGCAACAGGGAAATTATTATACATGTCTTGCCCCATCCCAACAATTTGAGAGCCTTGTCCAGGAAATACAAAAATCATAATTTCTATTTAAATTTTATACTAATTTAATTAAATAACTATTGACTATCATTGTCAAGATTATAGAAATTTACCTAAGCCTATAAGAAAATTAGTTTGCGTTATGTTTCTGTACCACCAACAGTTATTGAATCAATTTTTAAAGTTGGTTGACCAACACCAACGGGAATATTTTGTCCATTTTTAGAACACATGCCAACTCCTGGATCAAGCTTTAAATCATTACCAACCATTGATACTTTTGTTAATATATCTGGCCCATTACCAATTAAGGTCGCTCCTTTTACCGGATAAACAACCTTGCCATTTTCTATTAAGTAAGCTTCAGAAGCTGAAAATACAAATTTGCCTGATGTTATATCAACTTGACCTCCACTAAAATTTACAGCATATAAACCATGTTCAACACTGGATATTATCTCATTTGGATCATAATTTCCTGAAAGCATATAAGTGTTTGTCATACGCGGCATAGGAACTTTTTCGTAGCTTTCTCTTCTACCATTTCCCGTTGTACAAACAGACATGAGACTAGCATTTAGAGTATCTTGCATGTATTTGACTAGGATACCATCTTCTATTAGTGTATTGTAATTTGAAGGAATACCTTCATCATCTATATTTAAAGAACCACGACGATTATTGATTGTACCATCATCAACTACAGTGATACCCTTTGCAGCCACTTGTTTTCCTAAAAGATCTGAATATGCTGATACTCCTTTGCGATTAAAATCACCTTCTAGTCCATGACCTATAGCTTCATGGAGTAAAACTCCTGGCCAACCAGAACCTAAAACAACTGTCATCTCTCCAGCAGGAGTTGGCATTGCATCTAAATTATTTAGTGCTTGTCTTAATGCTTCATCTGCAACTTTTTTCCAGCTAGATTCAGATATAAATTGATCGTACGAATCTCTACCACCATGTCCTGCTGTGCCTTGTTCAACTCTGCCACTTTTTTCTACTACAACTAAAACACTAAATTGCACTAAAGGCCTTATATCAGTTAATCTTAAATTATCTTTTTTAATTATCTGCACTACTTGCCACTGACCAATAAGAGTAATTTTTACTTGTTTTACATATTTATTTTTAGAACGTATGTACAAATCTACTTCTTGTAATAGTTTTGCCTTAACATTAAAACTTACTTCATTCAATGGATTAATATTGGGATACAGACTCCTTCTTTCTTTTTGTAGATTTACTATAGTGCTCTTATCGCTAGTATTTATTGTTTTTACTAAATTAGCAGCACGACTAATCTCTTTTTCGCTAATTTCTGAGGAACAAACGAAAGATGTTGTATCACCTAAAAATGAGCGTAATCCAAAACCCTTGCGTGTATTAAAATCTACGTTTTTGAGTATGCTGTCATCAAAGTAAAATAGCTCTGATTGATAAGATTCTAAAAATAGCTCTCCACCATCACTACAATGCAATGCATTATTAACGATCTTATAAAGATTGTTAACGTCAACATTATTTTGCGCAAAGAATATCTTATCGAAACTTACTTGATTTAACATTGTTATGTATGAATAATTATATGATTGCTTATTATATTATATAATCTTAAAATAGCAACTATGCCCGAATGGCGGAACTGGTAGACGCACTAGTTTCAGGTATTAGTAACCTATAAAACAGGTTGTGGAAGTTCAAGTCTTCTTTCGGGCACTTTCTTACCTTCTAACCATATAAAAAGGCTTTGTTTTTATCTACAGAACAAATATACCTTCTTTTAAATATTAAGAAAATTAACAATTATATTGTAAAATTAAATAATATCAAAAAGAGGGGGAATGACTATTATACAAAAACTCGCATCATTTATTCTGAAGAAGCCAAAAGTTAATACTAATAAGAAAATAAGTAAAAAAATTAATAAAGCTAATAAGCTTATACGAAAAGCTAGATTAGTAAAGTGTGAGTTAATACAATTTAAACAACAACAAAATTTTAATCAATACACAAAGAGATTAAAAATAAGTGAGCAATTTGATCATGTAAGAGCGTTATGTGGTTATGACTCAAATACGAAAACACATTGTGAGCAAGAGATCTTAAAAAGAGAGTTAAAAATACGCGATACCCTTTGTAGTTGTAATATACAACTGGCAAAATATACAATCAATATGTTAAAGCTGACTTTGATACAAAAAGAACAAACTGTAATAGTGACGAAAAAAAGAGCTAATAAGTTATTAACAAAAGCTCATAAAATCAGCAATAAAATGGATGAATTCTCACAAAAAATCGATAATCAACGTATTAAAAAAATATTTGATAACGAAAGAAAAGTATTTAAAATAGATTTAGAAATAATCTCTTCCAGTATAAACCTTATTAATAAAATAAAACTTGTGCGGGAAGAATTTGAAAAAGTAGCAAACACAATGCATGATAATATTGAGAAAATTATAGCAAGAGGAGAAAATTTAGAGGAACTACAAAAAATAGCAGTATTTGTAGAAAAAGAAGGTAAAGAGTTTCTCAATAGTACAAAGAAAGTAGTAAAAAAAAAGACAAAACATTTCTCTTGTGTTGTACATTAGCAGCTGTAATTATTACTATTGCTTTGGCTGTTTGTGCATATGCTATTTTTTCTAATAGATCTCCAAGTAATACTTTGGATAATGTTGCCATAACACAAAAAGAATTTACTCGTTCTCTTGCATAACTAGATGTATTCTATTAATCTAAACTAGAAAAGGTTAGTTCATGCCAAGTCGACATTAAAAAAGAAAATGGTATTTTTGAAAGTTGAGGGAATGTATGATTTGAGAGATGAACAATGGAAGAGGATAAAAGGTAATCTGCCTGGGAAAGAAGTGGCAGGAGTGCAAGAGATAATAGAAAATTTATAACTGCAGTATAGTGGAGCACTATGGAGCAGCTGAATATGGAAAATGGTCAAATAAAAGATTCGTGAGATGGGCAAAGACTGGAGTTTGGTAAATGATTTTCAATACTTTAGCAGTTGATGAGAGTGGCTCATGGTAGATTCAACAGAGCACATCAGCATGTGCAAGAAAAAAAATGTGGAAACTGATAAACAAGAACAGGAATTAGGACGGTCTAAATTCGAGCAAGTTACACGCTGCT
>JAVBJW010000056.1:0-9014 GCA_031546805.1 Anaplasmataceae bacterium | reverse complement strand
TTGTCTACAGCACTTCTTCCACTTCTTTCCCTGGTAAACTGTCCTTTATTCTCTCCCATTCCTCATCTTTCAAGTCGTACGACATTGCTTCTCTCACTTTTAAAAAAACATTATACCCTTATCGTTTTTATTGTCGACACTTCATTGGACAAATTGGCAAAATGAATGGAGCTATTAAGCAAACCTCTGTTAAGACTATGAAACCCAACTAAAACTATGATTTCTTAAGAGCTATGCTTAAAAACTCAAGACCATCCACCTATGAAAAAAATATTCTCTCAATTCACATATATCATCTTTAACGTTAGTCATAACCTAAGTTTTGTAAGAGATCTATTGATCTATTTCTCATAAAATTAGAGAATACTCTGATTACTTGCCTTCCAATCTTCTAGAAAATCAGACAGGCCTTTATCAGTTAAAGGATGGTTAAATAATTGTCTTAGTGTCTTAGCTGGCATTGTTACAACATCAGCGCCAAATTTTGCTGCTTGAACTACATGAACTGGACTGCGCACTGATGCAACGAGTATCTTAGTCTTAAAACTACCATAGTTATTATACACAGTAGTGATATCTTCTATTAAAGAAAGACCATCAAAGCTTATATCATCCAGGCGACCAACAAATGGAGAGATAAAGTGAGCACCAGCTTTAGCAGCTAAAATAGCCTGTGCAGTAGAAAAACATAATGTAACATTTACCTTAATATTATGCTTTGTTGACAAAGTTTTGCATGCACGCAAACCATCATAAGTAAGTGGTAGCTTAACAACAATATTTTTAGCTATTTTCGCTATCTTTAGCCCTTCTTCTATCATTTTTATATAATCAGTTGCAATAACCTCAACACTTACCGATCCACTAACTATAGTACATATTTCAGATATTAATTCATCATATTTTTTTCCAGATTTTGCAACCAGTGAAGGATTTGTTGTAATGCCATCAATAAACTCATTTAAGCTCTTTATTTCATCTAAATCTACACTATCGAGAAAAAATTCCATTTTAAACCTCTTTACTTATAGCTATAAATTTACACATCCTTATTTTCTTTAGCTACTAAAAGGTAGTCAAAATACTGCTGTAAACTAGCCTTTTTCTTGTGCTTAACCCCATCATCAATATCACTTTTTTGTAATTTGCTCGTCATAATATTACAATAATTATTTGCAACTTCCAATACGGCATCATCAATTATAATCTTTTCATCTTTTTTCTCTAAAGTTTTTACAATGACTAAACTAGGGAGTAAATAAATTGTAAAAGGACTGTGATCCGGTAAAATAGCAAGTTCTCCCTCTGTTGAGCAAAGAGAAAGTAAGTAAACCTGATCAAAGGTCACGATATTATCAGGAGAAATAAATTCAACTTTAAAATGTTTATTCATAATAATTTCTTAATATCAGCTTTTAAGCTCTTTAGCTTTTTTTACTGCTTCATCTATATTCCCAACCATATAAAAAGCAGCTTCTGGTAAGTCGTCATACTTACCATCGATAATACCTTTAAAACTAGAAATAGTTTCAGCAAGAGGAACAAATTTACCAGGCATTCCAGTAAACACTTCAGCAACATGAAAAGGTTGCGATAAAAATTTTTGAATCTTCCGTGCTCTCATCACAACTAATTTATCTTCTTCTGACAACTCATCCATTCCAAGTATAGCAATAATATCTTGTAATGACTTGTAAGTTTGTAGTACCCGTTTTACCTCACATGCAACTTCATAGTGTTCTTGCCCAATTACACTTGCAGATAAAGACTGAGAAGTTGAGTCTAAAGGATCAACAGCAGGATATATACCAAGCTCAGCAATTTGCCTTGATAATACTGTTGTTGCATCAAGATGAGAAAAAGTAGTAGCTGGAGCAGGGTCTGTTAAATCGTCAGCAGGAACGTATATGGCCTGAACAGAAGTAATAGAACCCTTTTTAGTTGATGCTATTCTCTCTTGCATTGCTCCCATTTCAGTTGATAATGTTGGTTGATAGCCAACAGCAGAAGGGATTCGACCAAGCAAAGCTGAAATTTCAGAACCAGCTTGAGTAAACCTAAAAATATTGTCTATAAAAAATAATACGTCTTGCCCTTCGTCATCACGAAAATATTCAGCCATAGTAAGAGCTGTTAAAGCAACTCTTGCTCTTGCTCCAGGCGGTTCATTCATTTGACCATAAACTAACACAGCTTGAGATTTTTCATAGTCGTGTAAATTTATTACTCCTGAAGTAATCATCTCGTGATATAAATCATTTCCTTCACGAGTACGTTCACCAACACCGGCAAACACAGAGAACCCCTTATGAGCTTTAGCAATATTATTAATAAGTTCCATTATAAGAACTGTTTTACCAACACCAGCACCACCAAATAGACCAATTTTACCACCTTTTAAGTATGGTGCTAATAAATCAATTACTTTAATACCTGTAACTAAAACATCATCTGTAACTTTTTGATCAATCAAACTTGGTGGACTTGAATGTATAGGCCTTATATGAAATGTACCTTCAACAAGCGGTTCATGACCATCTATTATTTTACCTACTACATCAAATATACGTCCTAGCGTTGCACGACCAACAGGAACTGATATTGGAGAGCCTGTGTCGGTAAATTCATCATCTCTCGCAACACCGTCCGTGCTATCCATTGCAATACAGCGTACTACATTATCTCCTATATGCTGAGAAACTTCCAATATTAGTCTCTTACCATTATAATCTAATTTACTTTCTAAAGCATTGAGTATCTTTGGCAAAGCAGAATCAAATTTAATATCAATAACTGCTTGTGTTACCTTAGTAACTTTACCTACACTATTTTTATCAATGTTATTTACTACTTTTTTACTCATTATGGTTAAATTACCTTTTTACATAGTAAAATGGTATTATTACTACAGCTATTTGGCAATAACAAATTTGAAAAGTTTAAGAACTGGTTTTTTTTACTATAAATAACGCAAAAGCATTAAGTAGCCAAGTAATAATAAAAAGCACTAAACTAAGAGCATAAGCAGCCAAAGTTTGTATGCTATTAAAATCCTGATCTCCTGTAAGTAGCGTTGCAATTTGAACAGTCACAGTAGTAACAGATCGCAAAGGATTAAAAGTTAATTGAGCATTTACTCCAACTGTCATTAGAACAATCATAGTTTCACCAATTGCTCTTGAAATAGCCAGCAGAACTGAGCTTACTATTGTAGGAAAGGCGTAAGGTAATGTTATATGCCAAATAGTTTCTGCTGGAGTTGCACCTAGTGCCATAAATCCGTACCGCAAAGATTTTGGTACAGATCTTATCGCATCTTCCATCAAAGAGGTAACAAAAGGAAAGATCATTATTCCAATAGCAAGACCTGCTACCAAAGCATTTTCTGACTGCACATTCAATCCAATAAATTTAGCCATTTTCTTTACAAATGATGACAAAAAAATTACAGCAAAATACCCATAAACAACGGTTGGTATAGCAGATAAGATTTCTAATGCTATATTAATTGTATAACGTACTCTTTTACTTGCATATTCACTAATATATATCGCAGAAAACAATCCCAAAGGAACTGCAACTAAAATTGCAATTATTGTAATTAGCAAAGTACCAACTAATAAAGGAATAATTCCAAAATTACCAACTATTTTGTTGTTAAAAATAGTTGCATCATGATTCCACTTTGAATCAAATAAAAACTTTATTATCGATACTTCATTAAAAAATGCAAGAGATTGAAAAAGAACAGAAAACACTATGCATAGGGTTACAGAAAATGATATTGCTATAGCTAAAAATAACAAGTATTTTAATACTTTATGTTTTCTATCTACTATAATTAGAAAAAATAATAATATAAACGATATCAAGGCAAAACAAATCAAGTTATAGTTATCGTATGCTAATATAATTGGCAAAGAAAAACATATCCACAAACAACTCAAAAAACAATAAAGCCTAATTTTGTTAATATGGTTAGTTCTACTGCAAAAAAATAAACTACAAAAAAATAACAAGATAAGAAAAAATATTATCATAAAAGTATCTTAACTTAAATAAGCTAATACTTTAGCAGATCTATTAGATAAAGTTAAGTTAAAGAAATAAAAATTATTTCAAATTACGCATTTTCAACTTATTAGAATATCCAAATGATATAAAAATTTATTGCTTCTTGACAACCATTACTTAATATGATTAATTAACATTGATATTATAAACCAATAAAGAAATAATATTTAAAGAAAATGAAAAGAACATTCCAACCAAGTAACATTGTAAGAAAACGTAGACATGGTTTTCGTGCAAGAATGGCATCAAAATGGGGAAGAAAAATTTTAAATAGAAGACGTGCTCAAGGGCGTAAAGTTTTATGTGCATGAAAAAATTACTCGTTATAAAAAAAAAGATTTTTTATTTGCATTTAAAAGTAAGTTGTTTATAAGTGCAGATTATTTGTCACTACGAGTTGTAAAAGAAAATAATGTAAATTATTTCAACACTACTAGAGTTGGTTTTGTTGTTAGTCGAAAAGTAGGGAATGCTGTTATAAGAAACAAAGTAAAAAGGCGCTTTCGTGTAATTGCAAAAAACATTGTCATCCAGAATGCAAAGCATGGTTATTATTATATTTTTATAGGTAATAAAAGTAGCATAAAAACAAACTTTCAGAGTTTAAAAGATAACTTAATTTTTTGTTTAAATAAGCTTGGAATGTACACATAAATTAATAAAAAGTTTACATATATATATATGTATATTTACAATTAAATAAACTATGGTAAAGTTAACCTAATTTTATTTAATAATTACTGCATTCATGGTTCTTGGAAGATCTATTGAATTTGATAAACAAAAAGAACTTATTTCTAACATTACAACAGATCCAGGTTCAGCACATAAACAAAAGGAACTCGTAAGGTGTAACTATAGTATCAGTAAAGAATTAACAAAAGAATTAATAAATAATATTTATGTTAATCAAAGTATAACAAAAAACCTGATGACGCCAGAAAACCCTAGTGCAACATTACATAAAACAAGTATAACTAGACAAGAAGTAAAAGAAATTAAATCAAAATTATAAGTATTTTAATAAGCCTGGCAACGACCTACTCTCCCCTTCACAGAGTACCATAGGCGCTAAAAAGTTTCACTTCCAAGTTCGAAATGTAATTGGGTGTTTCATTTTTGCTATAATCACCAGGCCAATTAAAACACTACAAAAACTTAATACTACATGCACTTATATACGCAACAAAATAAACCAATCGAGCTATTAGTACTGGTTAGCTTCATATGTTACCATACTTCCACATCCAGCCTA
The DNA here is from genome assembly GCA_031546805.1 of Anaplasmataceae bacterium. Classification (GTDB taxonomy): domain Bacteria; phylum Pseudomonadota; class Alphaproteobacteria; order Rickettsiales; family Anaplasmataceae; genus Mesenet. Next base: position 3,685 of record JAVBJW010000056.1, on the reverse strand, counting down.
TCAACGTGGTGGTCTACCACAGCTCTAATAGGGAAATCTATTTTTGAAGAAGGTTTCTTGCTTATATGCTTTCAGCAATTATCCTATCCATACGTAGCTACCCAGCGATGCTATTGGCATAACAACTGGTACACCAGAGGTATGTCCAGCTCGGTCCTCTCGTACTAGAGCCAGATCTTCTCAAATTTCCTACACCCACGGCAGATAGAAACCGAACTGTCTCACGACGTTCTAAACCCAACTCACGTATCACTTTAATCGGCGAACAGCCGAACCCTTGGAACCTTCTTCAGCTCCAGGATGTGATGAGTCGACATCGAGGTGCCAAACGGTGTCGTCGATATGAACTCTTGAACACCATCAGCCTGTTATCCCCGGCGTACCTTTTATCCGTTGAGCGATGACCCTTCCATACAGAATCACCGGATCACTATGACCGACTTTCGTCCCTGCTTGGCCTGTCAGCCTCGCAGTCAGGCAGGCTTATGCCATTATACTATACAGCTGATTTCCGACCAGCCTTAGCCTACCTTCGCACACCTCCGTTACTTTTTAGGAGGTGACCGCCCCAGTCAAACTACCCACCATACAATGTTCTAATTCCAGATTAATGAAATATAGTTAGATACCAAAAATATAAAGAGTGGTATCTCAAGGGTGACTCCACCATAACTGGCGTTACAGCTTCAATGTCTCCCACCTATCCTGCACATTATATTTCTAACATCAATGTAAAGCTATAGTAAAGGTGCACGGGGTCTCTTCGTCTAACCGCGGGTACCCCGCATCTGCACGGGGAATTCAATTTCGCTGAGTCGATGTTGGAGACAGTAGGGCAATCGTTACGCCATTCGTGCGGGTCGGAACTTACCCGACAAGGAATTTCGCTACCTTAGGACCGTCAGTGTTACGGCCGCCGTTCACTGGGGCTTCAATTCAAAGCTTGCACTCATCCTCTTAACCTTCCAGCACCGGGCAGGCGTCAGACCCTATACTTCCACTTACGTGTTTGCAGAGTCCTGTGTTTTTAGTAAACAGTCGCCACCCCCTCTTCTGTGCCACCTACCTCTGGTTGCCCAAAAGCAGGCTATCTTTCTTCCGAAGTTACAGATATAATTTGCCGAGTTCCTTCAACATCGTTCTCTCAATCGCCTTAGTATACTCTACCTATCTACCAGTGTCGGTTTACGGTACGGTCTTACCTTATTCAGGTCTTAACCTATTAAAGTTAAGGTAAATGCTATTTCCTGGAACTTCCCACAAGCACAATCAATCCGTTAAGATTATACTAGCTACAAAATTCGTCACATTTACAAGGTTTAGGAATATTAACCTAATTCCCATCGACTACTCCTTTACGGCCTTGCCTTAGGAACCGACTAACCCTACGCAGATTAACTTAACGTAGGAAACCTTAGATTTTCGGCGAGAGTGTTTTTCACACTCTTTACACGCTACTTATGTCAGCATTCTCGCTTCCGATATCTCCAGCAATCCTTTCAGATTACCTTCACAGACTTACGGAACGCTCCGCTACCGTATTTATATAAAATAAATACCCACATCTTCGGTATACAACTTTAGCCCCGTTACATTTTCGGCGCAGGAAAGCTTGTTTAGACAAGTGAGCTGTTACGCTTTCTTTAAAGGATGGCTGCTTCTAAGCCGACCTCCTAGCTGTGATGGCTTTCCCACTTCCTTCCACACTTAGTTGTAATTTTGGGACCTTAGATGGTGGTCTGGGTTGTTTCCCTCTTCACCATGGACTTAGCACCCATAGTGTGCCTGCTATAAAACTATTAACTGGTATTCGGAGTTTGATTAGATTTGGTAAGATGATGAGTCCCCCTAGTCTATTCAGTGCTCTACCCCCAGTAATATCTGATATAACGCTCTACCTAAATAGATTTCGCGGAGAACCAGCTATTTCCAAGTTTGATTGGCCTTTCACCCCTAACCACAACTCATCCAATACTATTGCAACAGTAACTGGTTCGATCCTCCAATATATTTTACTATATCTTCAATCTGGTCATGGCTAGATCACTTGGTTTCGGGTCTAATCCATCAAATTAAAACGCCCTATTAAGACTCGCTTTCGCTACGCTTACACCTAACGGCTTAAGCTTACTCAACAGATTAACTCGCTGACCCATTATGCAAAAGGTACACTGTCACTTTAGTAATATGCTAATAAAATTTCTTCTATAAACAAAACTTACAAAGCTCCAGCTGTTTGTAAGCACTCGATTTCAGGATCTATTTCACTCCCCTAGCAGGGGTTCTTTTCACCTTTCCCTCACGGTACTTGTCCACTATCGGTCGTTAAGGAGTATTTAGGCTTGGAGGATGGTCCCCCCATCTTCAAACAGGATTTCACGTGTCCCGCCCTACTCAAGAGTCTATAAACTTTTTACCTATACAGGGCTATCACCTACTATGGCTATCGTTTCCAAAATATTCTAGTTTTTATCTATAAACTACTGGCCTATTCCACGTTCGCTCGTCACTACTAACGGAATCTCTTTTGATTTCTTTTCCTTTGGCTACTTAGATATTTCAATTCACCAAGTTTGCTTTATATACCTATGTATTCAGTATATAATAATTAGTAAAACTAATTGGGTTCTCCCATTCGGAAATCTATGGATCAAAGTTTGTTGACAACTCCCCATAGCTTATCGCAGCCTACCACGTCCTTCATCGCCTCTTAACACCAAGGCATCCATCAAGTGCTCTTATATGTTTATTTATCTGAACATATATAACATGCATGTAGAATTAAGCATTCGCATATGCTATATTCTAATTGAACTGAGATTAATTATTAATCTCTACCATTAATTTCTTATACTTATCAAATATCTATCCTTAAGCTAAACTCAAGTTATAGTGTATTATGTTAAGTATTAGAAAAATGATGTCAATACTTTATTTAAAATTTATAACTTTTTTAAAAATTAGGCCTCTTCTCATCTATATTTTAAATATTCTCATATGCCTGTTCGATTTCTGTTTTTATCCATAGAAAAGCCTTAGTATTTTCTAAATCTTTAATGCATTATAGGATCAGAGCGATAAAAATATACTGACAAAAAAGAAAATAAACATGGATTTGGCTAGGCAGTGTCGACAATAAAAACGATAAGGGTATAATGTTTTTTTAAAAGTGAGAGAAGCAATGTCGTACGACTTGAAAGATGAGGAATGGGAGAGAATAAAGGACAGTTTACCAGGGAAAGAAGTGCTGTAGACAATAGAAAATTTATAACTGCAGTAATGTGGATAGTGGAGCACCATGGAGCTGCTGAATATGGAAAATGGTCAAATAAACGTTTGGTGCAGAAAAAAATGTGGAAACTGGTAAACAAGAACAGGAATTAGGACGATGTAAATTCAAGAAAATTACACGCTGCTTGCGACGCTCTTGGCAACCCACTGAGATTTTTTGTTACCGCTGGACAAAATGTTAAAGCATTGGATTTGATAAGTGGATGTGATTGCAGATAAAATGATATGATTGAAGCAGCAAAAGCTGTAAATGCCGAACCTGTTATTCCTCCACGTTCCAGTCGCAAAACACCAAGAGAATACGATAAGGAACTATATAAAGAAACTTAATTGATTTAATAAACTAAAACATTTCCGTATACTCGTTACGACAAATTGGCAATTTCTTTCTTAT
>JAVBJW010000059.1:0-7105 GCA_031546805.1 Anaplasmataceae bacterium | reverse complement strand
TTTGTAGTATTGACACACTAATATTAGCAGATGCTTTATCTTCACTATCATCTTCCTCATCTTTTATTTCATCTTTTAAATTGTCTTCATTTACATTTGTTGCTTTATTTTTATCCTCATTTTCATCATCGTCTTTGCTATTGAGATTGAGAAGACTTGGAAGGTTAGAAAACGATTGACATATTCCTCCTACACTATTAAATCATGCATTTTTTTCAAATGTTTTGTTTAGGAGTGAGATTTTCGAAATACAGTCTGGTATTGTGCTGTTTAATATACTTTTAGTATTCCATGTAAATAGTTTTCCGTATTCTTGAGCAAGATTATTAACATTATCACATTTTACTACACTGAACAATTCATTATTTTTAGCATTAACCTTATTAGCAGGTTGCTTGAGTAGCAATTCTACTGTATCTGTATGTCCATTATAAGCAGCTAAAATAAGTAGCATAAAATTCCTCTTTAATTTTTATACAAAGTTTAATATATCAACATATTTTCTTAAATAAATCAATACTTTTTGTAGTTCTAATAGAGCTAGTAGCTTGTAAAAGCTTATTTAAAACCCCAATTCTGGAGTTATTAGACCTCTTGTGCAACTTATGAGATCAACTCCAAATTATAAATTCCAGCTTAATTTCGTCTATATCAAGCTTTTCTATTTGTTCGAATTTTTACCAATATTACTTCTATTATACCACGACCTTTTCTTAGTTATGTAAGAGGTCTATTATCAATCCTATCTTATACATACTTTATGTTTAGAAAAAGAAAATGATTTTTTGCTATGTTAAAATGACAAGTTTTTCTTGCATCCTCGTTTAGGTGCTTTATTATTAATATAATATTACTACAAAATGATGATTTTTGAGCTTTACAGTTGTTACTATATTTTATATGGGGGCATAGCTTAGTTGGTAGAGCGTCTGTTTTGCACGCAGAAGGTCAGCGGTTCAACTCCGCTTGCCTCCACCATATAAAATAACGAACATCTCTCAATTGGATTTTGTGTTATCTTAAGAACCGCCACAGTAGGCTATTTTACCTTGCATACATGCATACCTTTGCACCGATTACACTACACAACAATCCCCTACATTGCTTTCCATAATGTAGCATCCTTAGCCATTTTTCTCTAAAACGTAGGTATTTTTTTGCAGTTTTGAGAGTAAAGTAAATATCTGGATTTTTGTTGGCGTTGGAGAATGCAATATTTTCTTTAGACTTTCTAATCTTTTAAGATACTTATAACTATACCTGACTTTCTAATTAATTCTCCGTTGTTTGTTTACTGGCTCTATTTTTAAATCATCAAGCAGCTGGCATATTTTTGGATTTATCATTCTCCCCTTAGCTATATCTAGAGGTGTATTACCTTCCTTGTCTGTAAGATTAAGATCAGCTCCATTTTCAATAAGAAGTTTAACTATTGCTACACTGCTATATCGAATCGCATGGTATAGAAGTGGTTTTTCATTATTACCCTTAGCATTAACATCAGCTCCTAATGATATAGCTTCTTGTGCACGCTTAACGTTTCCTTCCTTAGCAGCAGCAAATAGCTCTATTGTTGATTCCACATTATCTTGTACATGAGCAATATTTAATTGTATTTTACTATCCTCATCTGTAACATTTTGTTTATTTACTAATAATTCAGAAGGTGTCTTGCTATCTTTTTTATGTAAATTTTCTTTTGTCCAAGATAGATCACTTTTACCTTGACAGTAATTACCATTATTACATCCAAAAGAAAATTGCATACATTCGCTTACTTTTTTGGCTGTTACCATATTAACAGTACTTGTTTGAGCTACATTCATGTCAACACCGTCCATAACGATATATTTGAAATTGTTGATATCATATAGCGCTTTTATTCCATTATTATCAATATCTGAAATAAACTTTTCGATACCTTCTTTCTTTCCAGTTGTTAATTGATCCTTTTTTTCATTTATGATTGAAGATAAACGTGTTTTTATCTTACTACACATTTGGCTTTGACTTAATAATTCATCATTATATTTAAATATAATGTTAACTGCTGTAGTTGGGTTATTAATTGCAATTAAGTTATTATTCAGATCTACATTAACTACTTTACTCTCATAATTACGACCTAAAGCTTGTAAAAATTCCAACTTTTCTGAATTAACTTTTAATAGATTTCCTGTTTGATTGTGAAAAGACACACCGATACCTCCAAGCAATATTCCTTTAGGAATTGTAATATTTTTGCCGATATGACCATCAATAGCACTTAAAGAATCAAAGTCTATGTATATTCCGCCTTTTTGTTTTGTAAATTGTTCTAAAAGAGCAAGAGCTACCAATCTGAAAGTATCTATTTCAATAGCAAAATATGTTCTTTCCTTATCTGCCATATTATACATATTCTCATAGTATTTTTGAATACTTATAGACTTATTATCTAACCTCCATTCTCGATCTATTTCACTCCAATCATATTTATGCAAATCTACAATGTATATTCCATCTACCTTGCTCCTTTTCAATTGATCTTCTAACTCTTCTATTTGATCTGGATTAAACCCTGGACCATTTACTACTAGATATATCTCTCTGTCCTCTTTATTCTTTTTTTTATGATTTACTAATATATCTAAATAGTTGAGTTTGCTATTTTTACCATCTGGCAATGACGCTCCTAGTGTTTTTGGAATCCATGTGACTATTATAGGAGCTTCATTTGATAATCTTAATTCATCGTTTATCATTAATTTACCTATCTTAATATTAAGATATATTATATTAGTAAATTAATTAAAAATAATTAAAATTAAATACCTTGCAATTTGGTGAAGTTTTTGACTTTTATAGTTAAAGAGATTAATTTAAAAAATTGATATTTTAGTAAAATCCTAATTTACATTTGTCATATCAAGTCTTGTTTGGTATAACTAAATTTGTATATCTTTAAACCATATTTCTCCCTCTTTCCCATTTAGCAAAATGATATTTTTCTTGCAAGTAATATGTCCTATATGCTTTTATTGCACTTTTTTCTTTATATTGCTCGGGGATTGCTTGAACAAAAGTTGTAATCCTTAAATACCAACCTGCTTTGATTATTACTGCACCAATTTTTTTCTGACTTGTGAATTTTATTATATCTAAACTTTACATATAGCAATACCATACTCTATTAACCAGCTAAAGTTTCCTTGTGATTGTCTGCTCCATATTGAACAAGGATATGAGTTAATTTATACGGAATTTGAAGTAAGCTTATCTGATTGTTGAGTGATACCCAAAATACGCTACATAATAGCTGAGCAGTTTCAAGAGGCATTTTTACTACATGTTTATCACATAACATTTGTGCTGCAATTACTGGATCTTTATCTAATATGAAGATATTCATTCTTTAGTATGAATTTTATTACAATACTATTTTACAGAGTACGTCAAATTTAAAAATCACCAAAACTTGGCATGACTGGAAGATTTGAAATATAACAAGTAACACCTTTTTTACATTTGCCAAGATGGTCCAGCTTGAGGTTTTAAGCTTGTGTCATTCAGTTTCGAATTAGGTGCTGCAAATATTTGAACTCTCTCCACCATCTCTTCCATTACTACTTTCTTATCTTCTATAAACTGTCTTTCATTAACTGCAGCTTCTCTAGCTTGTACTACCTTAGATAACGTATCACGTTTAAACTCTTCAATCTTTTCATTCTCAAATGTTGGTTTCTCCTGAGGATTTTCCATTGCACGATCAACAATTACTTTACAACCTGTTAGTTCCTTCCGCAGCTGAACACACTCATGAGCTAGATTCTGATACTTACCTTTCAAACTTTCGTACAACACTACTAATTTAAACTGAGCAATGAAAAACTCTTCATCATCTTCTTCTAATGATATACTTCTTTTACTTGCTTCTCTCATAATTCTTCTCATAGCTTTTTTCTCTGCTTCTGCCCTCTTCTTTAGCCGCTCTCTCTTCCTCTACCTTTGCTTCTGACGAGGTTAGCTTCGTTGCCATACTTTGATTCTGTACATTTGATTTTTCTAATTTTCCTTCTAAATCAAGGATTTTTAAACCACTATTTATGTCTTTTATAGAAAGATCAATGGTAGCTGCTTTTATCTTCTCATTGTTTATATGCTCTTTTTTGCTGCCAATGATTTCTCCTACCAATTCTTCAAATGTTAACATATTTCCTGATTTATCATTTCTTATTTCATGTAATCTCTTAAAGAATTTCTCATTTAACCTAACTTCATCTTTTTCTTCTATCTCTCCTAATTCTTTTAAAAATGGTTCAGCGCTTGCATAACCTGCACTCTCCTCAAAAGATTTATCTAACTCTTGTACTATACTGATGGCTCTTTCTACTTTTTCTAACTTAGATTTTTTTGTCTTTAATGCATAATACAAACGAATATACCATGGATATTCTGTGCTTAGAATTTGTTTTACACTTTCATTTTAAGAGGAATATTTAGAGAATTTGACTTTGGTAGCTGGAAACCTGGAGAAAAGGCAACTCTTAAATGCATGGTTAGCGCTCATTATTATAAACTCACCATTAATGGCAATGAATTAATCGAGATTGATGCTGAAAATATGATTCGCAAGATTAACGGTGTTGATCAGATGGACAAGCAGCTTTAGGAATATGATAAAAGTTGACAAAATGACGTAAAAATGTTAAACTATTTCAGCTTATAAATCAGGTAACACATGGCTGAGATGAATCATGAGGGTCTTGTAAATCAATTAAATAATTTGCTTGTTAATATCTCTCGGTCTCAAAATAAATCTGTTTTAAAACTGTTGACCGAGTTAATGGAAGAAGAAATTGAAGATATGGAATTATCTAAAATTGCTGACGAACGTTATAAAGAAAAGAGGGTGAAACATCAGGATGCCTTCTGGGATTAACCCGTATAATATAGATTATTCAGAGTCTGTAATAACAAAAGATATTCCAGCACTTCCAGCTAAAGTAAAATTAATGATTAAAAAGGCAATAATGGAGTGTCTTACAGTTGATCCTATGGGACTTGGAAAAACCGTTACGACACAACTTAAGTGGACAGTGGAGCTTGCGAGTAAGCACATATCGCATAATCTACTATATAGATAAATCAGAGCATACTGTAGTTATTACTTCAATTGAGCACAGAAAAGATTCTTATCAAAGCTAATAATTTTATAAAAATACCAAGAAAATTAGTCATAATGTAGACTTTTATTTTATTAACTTTTTAGGAAGAGATATACAAATCTAGCTTCTGTTACCAAATTGAAGAATTGGATATTATGTCAAAATACAGGAAGAGGTTTTTTTCCATCACAAAGGAGTTAAGGTTAATTGCTCAGTTCTGTGGTGGGATTGAGCAGTTTTTAGACATGGAAATAGAAGAGTTCATTCTTTGGTTTAAAGCAGCGGAGAAAATCAAATGTCAACACTTTTAATAAAAATAGGTGCCATATTAGATGGTAGCTTTAGTAGCACTATGACAGGCAGTACAACACAGCTTTCTCGTTTAGGCAGTACAATTAGGCAACTTGACTCATCAATGCAATCAGTATCTAAATTTAAACAGTTAAGTCGTGATTCGCTGGTTGCTAAGAAGTCCTGGAGAGATCTAGAAGGACAAGTTAGCTAAACAGATAAAACTAACTGAAAAACCAAGTAAAGTTCTATTTAACTTAAATATTAGTACTTTTTATCTTGTTATTAATAAGTTTTGCGTTACAATAGTTAATATATTAACTTGATAATAAAAAGATATGCCAGAAACAAAAACCACCATTGACAAAAATGCACCAATACTGATGCAGTGGATTATATCTGACCCTAAGCGTTTAAAAGAGCAAGCAGAAGAAGGAAGGCATCCATTGCCTAATACTAAAACGTTTCCACATCGTCAACGTCTTATAGATATGGCTACAGTAGAACCTGATAGGTTAATATGCCTATATTACTTAGGTGATACTTTAGATGAAAAACAAAATAAACAAATGGAAGAGCTAGAAAACCTTGCCCCAAATATCAAAGCAATAGATTTTAATCAATTAGATTGGAGTGAATACGATTTTGAATTTAATACGAGTATGCTCTCTGTAGAAGATAAAGGTGAAGATATGAAGATGACTGAGTACTTAAAATTACCAAATACAGATAATCGTATGGGGTTTAGGTTGGACATGATGCGATCGCTAATGTTGCTTAAAGCAGAGCAAGGAGTAATAGAAGCAAGAAAAGTAAAAGAAGGAGATATAGGTAAAGGAGCAATATTTTTTGATTTTGATATTGTACCAAAGAATAGAATGGGTCAATTAGAAGCTCCATACGGAATATTATCAGGTTACAACAGAAGTATATGTTCGCATAATGCATTTAAGTTCTTTTTTTATTCTACTGCAGCAGTTACAGAATCTAAAAATTATGTATTAACTAATGCTTGTGAAAATATTAAAAACTGCATTATTCAGGGTGAAATTAAAAAGAAAGTATTTAATATTGGTTCAATTCGATTTGGATTTAGAAGCCATCAACTATGTCAAAATGCTTTAGCATTTTGCAGTGTTGCAAATAGCATTGCTGACTTAATTGTTGATAGGGCCTCAGGAAAAACTAGGGCTAAAATAAATGATACTACAGACGGACATAAAAAATATAAATTAGTATCCAAATTAATTACAAAAGATAAAATAGGATTCGCTCATGCAGTTAAGACAAATGGTTCAAGTTTAAATTATGTTTGTGTTACAATTAGTTGTAAAAGATTCCATAGTTGGGTAGTATCAGAAGATGCTGATGTTAATAAAAAAGATAGAAACAACTCTATATGCTATAAAATTTTTAAGGCGATGTACAAAAACACTGAACTAAGGGTAAAGAAACCAGCAACTAGCGTAAATGATGTACGGCTGGAACAACAAAATTATGGATGTTGTATCTCTTAAATTGGCTTATAAAAAGGTTAATAAAGGTAAGAGTTTTAAGATATTTCTTTACTTTCTTATTAATTTGGCTTAAAACTACTGCGTTTAACTGCTAAATGGAACTGGGAAAATATATTGTTGTAAGAAAAGGCGCTAACGTTAATGCTAAAG
>JAVBJW010000051.1:0-19048 GCA_031546805.1 Anaplasmataceae bacterium | reverse complement strand
CTGGCAGTTATATAGATGATAGATTCAACAGGGCACATCAGCATGTGCAAGAAAAAAATGTGGAAACTGGTAAACAAGAACAGGAATTAGGACGTTCTAAATTCAACTAAGTTACACGCTCAAGTTACACGCTGCTTGTTTGGAAATCCAATACGATTTTTCATTACTGATGGACAACGATCTACCTACATAAAAGCATTGGATTTTATAAGTGGTAAGCAAATGGAAGCGCTTACTGCCGATATGACACAAACTATATGATTGAAGCTGCAAATGCCGAACCTGTTATTCCTCCACGCTCCAATAGAAAAACACAGAGAGAATATGATAAGGATCTATATAAAGATTAATTGATTTAATAAACTAAAACATTTCCGTAGAGTTGTTACGATAAATTGGCTGTCTCTTTTTTATCATTCGTTGCTGGTATCTATCTCTTGTTAAAATAAATGTGCTTATAAAATAAGAAAAAATGCATCTCTTAAGTTAATTTAAAATCGCCTAACGTAATAGATATTTAATATCTTGAATATTACTAAGGCATATAATTTTGTCAGAGCTTGAATCTTATCGAAAGTCAAAAAACTTGATTTATATAGACCACCTGCAAAAGCAAGAGAATGGATGAAAAAACACTAAAATAAGATATTGATTTTAGAAAAAGAGAATGGCAATAATATAGAGACTTATTGACGATTTAACAATTTAGTAGTTTATTACTTTTAGTACTTTACTATAGTTGAATATGGCAGAAAAACTAATATATTACTTCAGCAAAAATAGATGTGATGGCGATGCAAGCATGCGAAATTTACTTGGTGCAAAAGGTGCTAATTTAGCAGAAATGTGTAAACTTGGAATACCTGTCCCGCCTGGTTTTACTATTGCTACTACTGCTTGCAATATATATCATAAAAATAATGATCTTTCTCATCAAATATACGAAGAATACATTACACTACTCGAAAATGAAGTGGATCGTAAATTTGGCGATGTAAATCGCCCTTTACTTGTTTCGGTACGTTCAGGTAGTGTTGATTCTATGCCTGGAATGTTAGATACTATTTTAAATGTTGGTTTAAATGATCAGACAGTAGTCGGCTTAATTAAGTATAATGATGAACGTTTTGCATATGATAGTTATTGTCGATTTATTCAAATGTATGCCAGCGTTGTTTTAAAAATAGACCATTTCTTATTTGATGAGATTATTGAAAATGAAAAGCTTGAAAGTAATGTCGAAAATTACTTAGATTTAAATAGCAAATCCTTGCAAAAAATAATTACTCATTTTAAATATATTATATACGAAAATACAGGTTCGCATTTCCCCCAAGATGTACATAAGCAATTACATGCATCAATAGCCGCTGTCTTTGATTCATGGAAAAATGATAGAGCTATTACCTATAGGCAAATTCATAACATATCAGATGAACTTGGTACTGCTGTAAACATACAATCAATGGTTTTTGGCAATATGAACAATAATTCAGCTACTGGTGTGGTATTTACTCGCAATCCTTCAACTGGAGAGAAAAATTACTTTGGTGAATTTCTAATTAAGGCTCAAGGAGAAGATATCGTTGCTGGCACAGCTACTCCATGGCAGATCAATGGCTTGAGCGATGAGACAATGGAAAATTTAATGCCAGAAATCTATCAAGAACTATGTACTATCTGCAGCAAACTTGAAATGCACTATCACGATATGCAAGACATTGAGTTTACTGTGCAAGAAGGTAGATTATGGATTTTGCAAACTAGGTCAGGTAAACGCACTGCTGAAGCTGCAGTACACATTGCTGCCGATATGGTAGATGAGAACCTAATCACTAAAGAAGAAGCAATACTTAAAATTGACCCTTATACATTTAATAAATTGTTACACCCTGTCATTGATACAAATAGCCAATATAAAGTAATAGCCAAAGGTTTGCCTGCCTCTCCAGGAGTTACGTGTGGTCAGGTTGCCTTTACTTCTGAGGACGCAAAGCAGATGTCAAAACAAGGTAAAAAGGCAATTTTAGTACGTCTTGAAACTAATCCAGAAGATATTGAAGGAATGAATGTTGCATGCGGCATTGTTACCGCAAGAGGTGGTATGACATCACACGCAGCAGTAGTAGCAAGAGGGATGGGTAGACCGTGCGTATGTGGTGTTAGTGGAATTTACATTGATAAAGACAATGGATTTTTCTCCATAGGAAGCAATATTAAAATATTTAAGGGTGATTTCATTACTATAAATGGCAGCAATGGAGAAATTATTCTTGGCACCGTGCCTACAATTCAACCACAATCTTCTAAAGTTTTTAAAACCATAATGAGTTGGGCAGATGAAGTTAGAGTTTTAGGGGTAAGAGCAAATGCTGACACTCCTGAAGATGCAAAAATTGCACAAAATTTTAATGCTGATGGCATAGGTTTGTGCCGTACTGAACACATGTTTTTTTCTACTGAAAGAATTAGTATTGTTCAAAGGCTAATTACAGCAGAGGACAATATAGAGCTGGAGAATGCTTTAAATGAGCTAGAAGCAATACAAAAAAAAGATTTTAAAGAGATATTTACTATTATGCAAGGCAAACCAATTACAATACGACTGCTTGATCCACCATTACATGAATTTTTACCGCACAATGATACTGCAATAGAAGAGATAGCCAAGTCGTCATGGAGATCTGCTGCTGCTATAAAAAACAAGGTATGTGAATTATCAGAAAAAAATCCAATGCTCGGCCACCGCGGTTGTAGGTTAGCAATTTCTCACCCAAAGATATATGAAATGCAAACAAGGGCAATATTTTCTGCAGCACAAGAGTTGAAAAATGAAAAAGATATAAAAGTTGTTCCAGAAATAATGATACCATTTGTTATGGATGAAATTGAATTTAGCATTATATGCTCCATGGTGAAGGATATATCCTTAAATTTTAACATAGATTATTTAATTGGCACTATGATAGAATTGCCAAGAGCTGCTCTCATTGCAGATAAAATAGCAAAACATGCTGATTTTTTTAGTTTTGGTACTAATGATCTAACGCAAACGACAATGGGCTTATCACGTGATGATTCAACGAAATTTTTAAATCATTACATGGAGAAAAAAATATTTAAAAATGATCCATTTGAGGTTTTAGACTTTGTGGGAGTTGGAGAATTAATTAAAATTGCTGTAGATAAAGGCAGAAAAGCTGCACCTAAAATAAAACTTGGAATATGCGGTGAGCACGGAGGAGATCCAGAATCAATCAAGTTTTTTACACAAATAGGCCTAGATTATGTATCATGCTCTCCTTTTAGAGTGCCTATTGCAAAGCTTACCGCTGCTCAGTGTGCTATTTTAAAAAAGCAAAGGTAGTCCTCCCCCATTACTGAGTGATGTTTGTTCCGTTAGATATGGCTGAAGTAGCTTGTGGGTTAGCTAGTTTTGCTTCTATAGTTCCAGCCATTAATACTTTATGAAAAGCATTTACGTTATCAGTAGATAGAAGAGCATAATTATTTTCCATTAATTTTGCAATAGAAGACATTTCAAGCGTATCTGGTTTTGTAGAATAATATTTCTCCTCTGATTCAATTGATCATGGTATCTAATAAATAATATCTTTGACCTAGTTTTCTGTTGAATATTTTCTTGTACTGACTCAAGTAAAGTTTTTATTTCCTCATCACTACCACTTTGCAATGTTTCAATAACACTACCATCAATATCATTATAAAGTAACTGCTCTACAATTGGCAGGTTTGAAAGAATTAAATCTAAGCTTTTTTTATCACAGTATAATTTACCTTTTTGCTGTAGCTCATATAACTTATCTATCATGCTGTTTCTGTCAGAACATAGCATAACATTTTTTAAATTAGTAGTTATTTTTTTACTCGTAAGACAATATACTAAAATTAGATCTTTGTTATTTATACATCCTTTAAAGTTTTCATCAGTTATAAAATACAATACTCTTATAAAACTAGACAAAGACGTATCTCCAATTTTAAGTAAAGCATCAATTAATTGAACTTCTTTCATTAAAGAGTAAAACTTATAATCACTTAAACTATTTAATGTCTGCATTTGATTAAAATCGAGATAATCACGTTTAATCATAATTCCAAGTACATCAGGATTAGCATCTATGATTTTATCAAATGTGCCTTGAGCAAGACTCTTGATTGGTCCATCAATAATATCACTATCAAGTGCGTTATTAAGTAGATTAAGTTGATAATTATAAAAAACAATATCTAACACCTTTAAATCACAATTATTAATCTTGCGTAACTTATCATCCTGAAAAGGATTTAGATGTTTTTTAATTCTTTGCTTTATTGTTTTCTCATCTGTCAATTTTTCAACAGAAGCTTGTATGTTGCTATAATGAGCCAATTTATTAGCCGGTTCGTTATTTTTTAACATTTTGTTTATTTAATTAATAAATTAATTTTAAGTATAGTAAAATTATTTAATTTAGTCAATAAATATATAATCGCTCAGTAAAAATTTTATTGTAATTGCAAAGCTTACCGCTGATCAGTGTGCTATTTTAAAAGACAAAGCTGACTGAGGCAATGTCTATTTGATTAGATATTGCTTGAATAGTTTTAGTTTGATCGTCAGTTCTAGAATTTTGTCAGACAATATTATTTTCCTCACAAACTTAATCAAATATGTGTTTAAAAGCATGATTGGTAAATTATATGCCATTATCAGTAAAAACAGTGTGAATTTTATAAGGTATTATAGCAATTTAGGCTGAATTTCTCCATTAATATTTGGTAATCTACTAATATCGTGCCTTTGCAAACAACGATGCAAACTAAAATGTGGAATTGTTGATTGTATGGTATATAGGCAATCATCTAGAGGAAGAAGCGTATGTTTACAAAATGCGACAATTATAACTTCCTCTTCTTGTATCAAAATCGTCGATTTACGTTGCTTTGATCCCATATTTACATCTTTAGTGAATGAACGTTTCTTCCACTTAAAAACTGTTTTTGGATTGAGCGTTGTGAAAGCTTTCCTATTTGACTATTTTGCATTGCTCTACTCTGTTGTTTTGGCCCACATATATAGTATTTGTACCATTTTGATGGGGGGTAACTCCTCATATCTTAATCATCCTGCCATGTGACTGTATAGCTTTGACTATCCGTATTGATAGTCTACAAATCTTCTATTAGTGCTTTAAGCAGCTATCTTAAGAAATATGATGATCAATATATTCCTTGATTTGTTGCAAATCCTGCCACGCTAAACGCTTTTGCATAGGTTGACGTAGCAAATAAGCAGGATGAAATATCACCGCTGTTGTAATTGGTATATTTAAATACTGATTAGTATATGAGTAAAATTGTCCTCTAAGCTTTGATATAGTCTTTGTATGATCAAGAAAACTATATGATGCAGTTCCACCAACTAAAATTAAAATCTTAGGTGATATGAGTGCAATATGCTTTTCAACAAATGGCCGACATATTTCAAGTTCTAAATCTGTTGGCCGCCTATTACCAGGAGGACGCCAAAACATACTATTACTTATATAAACTTTAGTGCGGTCGAGCTTAATTGCAGCTAACATCTTATCAAGTAAGTCACCACTAGCACCACAGAACGGTATTCCTTTTAGATCCTCATTTACCCCAGGGGCTTCTCCTATTAACATCACTTTTGCCTGTGGATTGCCATCAGCAAAGACTGTATTGGTTGCTGTTTTTTTTATTTCACAACCGTTAAATGATTCCACTGACTTTTTAAGTTCTGCAATATTACTGCTCTTATTTGCTAGCTTTTTTGCTTCTATTATCCAATCACTTGGAAGCTGCTGATCCACAATTTTTTCTTCATTAGACCTCTTTTGAAACTCTACTTCAGTAGATAATTGCGTTGTCACGCATGTACCAGAATCCCCATCAATACACTCAGGTTTTTCGCTTTCTAGAACTTGCCTCTCAAAAGCGAATTTTGAAATAGGTCTATCTTGCTCTTCGTCTTCCAGAATATAATCAATACCTGAGTCTTGATAAAACTTTAATAATTCTAAATCTTCTTTACTCATACTGCTTATTTTGATAATCATTCTTGATTTTTTGTGCTTTCTTCATTGCCATGTCATACTTTATTTTAGATAGATGCTGAATATATAAAATACCATTTAAATGATCTATCTCATGCTGAAAGCACCTTGCAAGCCACCCTTGTGCTTTAATTACCTGTTGCTTACCATGATAATCTAGATACTTCAAAGTTAAATATTTAGGACGCTCAATCTCACTTCTTTGCTCAGGAATAGATAAACACCCCTCACTAAGAATAATAGTTTCACTTGAGAGTTCAATAATTTGCGGATTAATAATACAAAAAGGACCACCTGTTGACTGGTAGTTATCTATCTTATTTATCTTATCTATTGAATCATCATACTCTGCAGGCACATCAGCAATAAATATACGCTTATGCACTCCAATCTGCACTGCGGCCAAACCAAGGCCACCTTGATGATGCATAGTTTCAAACATGTCATCAACCAATCGCTTAACTTCATCACCTACTCTCACTACCTCTTCAGAACAGAGGTATAATCTATTATCAGGAGCAATAACAATAGGTAGTACAGACATATTTATATATTAAACTTTTTTCAAAGCTCTACTTTAATTAAGAAATTCTTTATCTAACTCATTTTAGAATAGGTTCTTACTTTGAGTCAACAGAGAAGTTGAATAATCTCAACTATATTTTAATAAACTTAATAGGTAGATTAAATTGTTAAATTAAAGCAATCCCTTTTCTTTAAAACTAAAATAACCGCGAGCAGTAATTATTATGTGATCAATTAAAGTCACATTCATGCTATTACAAGCATAATTGAGCTGTTTTGTAACTGCTATGTCACCACTTGAAGGGTGATTATCACCACTTGGATGATTATGAGATAGAACAATTGAGGATGCACCAATCATTAGTGCACGTTTTATAATTTCTCTTATATATAATGGGGTCTGGTCTACTGTACCAATATCTTGTAAATCATCAGCAATTATACAATATTTTTTATTCATATAAATTATACGAGACTTTTCCTTATTAGCCTGTCCTATACTAACTTTTAAGTAACTAACTAATTTTTGTGAATTATTAACGACAGGAAGTTCTTGTACATCTTCTTTTAGTATTCGAGCTAAAGCTTCTTTAACACAAAGGATAGCAACAACTGCTGAATCTCCTACCATTTCAATACTTTTCAAATCATCTATCTCAGCATTAAAAACTCTTGCAAAACTACCAAACTGATCTATCAGCTTTCTTGCTATTGGCTTTACGTCAATTCTCTGATACGCTGAGTATAGTATTAACTCCAAGATCTCATAATCAAGTAAAAACTGACCTTTACTCGATATGCACTTTTTTTTCAATCTCTGCCTATGCCCTTTTTGATAACTTTTACTTTCTAACATTTTTTATTGGTCAAAAATAATTAATATCTTAATATGATAAATATTAAGTACTCAATAATGCCATATATTACAAACAAAAAATGAAAGATTAGCTAACTTTACAAATACCATTACTAGCATAATAGTTTTATATTAATGCCTTTTTATATAAAATCATCCACCTTCACTTAACAAAACCTTTTCTTTATCTACTTCAAAAACTCCATTACTTGATTCAAAATTGTCATAATATTGAGAATAATCTTCTTTATTTAAAGCAGAAAGTTTTTTAAGCCTATTCATAACAAGCCCTGTACCAGCAGGAATCAACCTTCCTACTATTACATTTTCTTTTAAACCAATGAGAGGATCTTCTTTTCCACAAAAAGCCGCTTCTGTTAAAATTTTAGTAGTTTCTTGGAATGATGCAGCAGAAATAAATGAATTAGTTGCAAGACTTGCTCGTGTTATACCTTGTAAAATTGAAATGTAACTTGCAGGTTTCTTACTAGAATTAACCATCGATTCATTAATTTGTAAAACTTCTTGCTTATCAATATTCTCACCAACTAAATACATAGTATCACCAGGACCAGTAATCTCTACCTTTTGTAACATTTGTCTCAATATAATTTCTATATGTTTATTATCAATACGTACACCCTGTAATCTATAAACCTGCTGTATTTCAGATATCATATAATTTGCCAAAGCTTCTACTCCTAAAACACGTAAAATATCATGAGGATCAGGATCTCCATCCATTAATAAATCACCTTTACGGACAAAATCACCTTCATTAACTATAGTATGTTTACCTTTAGGAATCAAATATTCTATTGGATCAATACTACTATCCACAGATTTAACAAATATACGACGTTTTGATCTGTAATAATCTTTACCAAATTCAACATAACCATCTATTTCACTAACAACAGCATGTTCTTTAGGACGACGAGCTTCGAATAGCTCTATAACTCTAGGCAAACCACCAGTGATATCACGAGTTTTGATTGATTCTCTCGGTATTCTTGTAATAACATCACCAGCATATACCTTTTGACCATCTTGTACATTTAAAACCGCTCCTATTGGCATAAAGTAACGAGCTTCAAGACCATTTGCAAGTATAATCACCTCTCCTGCATCATTTAAAAGAACTATCCTAGGACGAATACTTGCACCATGAGTACTTAATTTCCAGTCTATAACTACTCTATTTGATATTCCAGTTAATTCATCCATAACCTCATTAATTGATACACCATCTATTAACTCTCTATAAGATATTATACCAGTCTTTTCTGTTATAATTGGCACAGTATAAGGATCCCATTCCGCTATTTTGTCTCCAACTTTAACTGTTTCATCGTTATCAATATAGAGTCTTGCACCATAAGGTATAGCCTGCTTAAATTTTTCATTACCAAAGTTATCAAGTAACATTACCTCACAAGAACGACCCATTATAATTTTATTATCATTCTTATCCACTATCACATTACGATTAGTAATCTTTACCTTGGCATCAAAAGCAGCAATAATGTTCGAAGATTCAACTCCTCTTGTTGCTGTTCCACCGATATGGAAAGTACGCATTGTAAGCTGGGTACCAGGTTCACCAACAGACTGAGCAGCAATAACACCAACTGCTCCACCTATTGAAACAATATTACCAGTTGAAAGATCCATTCCGTAACATAGAGTACATATTCCATTAGTGAACTTACAAGTTAAAGGAGAACGAATTTTCATCGCATCTAAACCAGCAATATTAATTTGCTCAACCTTATCTTCGTCTATTAATTCTCCTGCTCTAACTAATATTTCATCTGTAATAGGATTACAGCTATCAACAGCTGCAACTCTACCCAAAACAGCACTGGATAAAGTTGCAACAATAGATCCACCTTCTATAGTTGCCTTAGCAATTAAACCATCTGTTGTCCCACAATCATGCCCAGTAACTATACAGTCTTGAGAGACATCAACTAAACGACGTGTTAAATAACCAGAATTCGCTGTTTTTAAAGCTGTATCAGCTAGACCTTTTCTAGCACCGTGAGTCGAGTTAAAGTACTCAAATACATTCAATCCTTCTCGAAAGTTAGATATAATAGGAGTTTCAATAATTTCTCCAGAAGGTTTAGTCATTAAACCACGCATTCCAGCCAATTGCTTCATCTGTGATATAGACCCTCTAGCACCAGAATGCGCCATCATATAGACAGAATTTAAATTATTTTCTGTATCATAAACAGACATTGCTTTAATCATGTCATTAGCTATAAAATCTGTACACCTTGACCATTCATCAATAACTTTATTATACCTTTCATTTCTAGTGATCAACCCATCCTGATATTGCATAGAGAACTTTCTTACTTCACTGCTAGCATGTTTAACATGTCCAGCTTTGGTTTCTGGTATAATCATATCAGAGCAACCAAAAGAAATTCCAGAGAACGTTGCATATTCGAAACCAAGAGACATTAATTTGTCGGAAAATATAACAGTCTCATTTTGACCACAATTTCTATAAACCAAAGAAACCAAATTAGTTATCTCTTTCACCGTGAGGACTTGATTAACTAGATTAAAATTCAAATTCTGATGTTCAGGAAAAACCTGCCATAATATTAGACGACCTGGCGTAGTATTAATAATATTATAGTAAGTATCACCATCATCATTAAAGAATTTCATCCTATATCTTATATTTGAATGTATACTTACCGCTTTACAATTCAAAGCATGCTCAACATGTCCAAAATCAGCAAAAATTAGATTATCATTGTTACTTTTTGGGTCATCAATTGGCTTCTGTAACGTTAAATAATATATACCAAGTACTATATCCTTAGAAGGAACTACAATTGGCTTACCATTAGAAGGGCTAAGAATATTATTTATTGACATCATTAGTATTCTCGCTTCAAGCTGCGCTTCCAAAGACAGAGGTACATGGACAGCCATTTGATCACCATCAAAATCAGCATTAAATGCCGTGCAAACAAGAGGATGAAGTTGTATTGCTTTACCCTCAATTAAAACTGGTTCAAAGGCTTGAATACCAAGTCTATGTAATGTTGGCGCTCTATTTAATAAAACTGGGTGTTCACGTATCACTTCGTCTAAAACATCCCATACTTCAGACTTTTCAAGTCTTATCATTTTGCTAGCGAATTTGACAGTAGGTGCTTTACCATACATCTTAAGTTTAGAGTAGACGAAGGGTTTAAATAACTCAAGCGCCATTCTTTTTGGCAAACCGCATTGATGTAACTTTAATGTCGGACCAACAACTATTACTGATCTTCCTGAGTAATCTACTCTTTTACCTAAGAGATTTTGACGAAAACGCCCTTGTTTTCCCTTTAGCATATCACTCAATGATTTCTTGTAACTGCTGCTTCCAGCTTTGTTTGCAAGATTAGTACGACGACTGCTATCAAAAAGAGCATCCACTGCTTCTTGCAACATTCTTTTTTCATTATAAATCATAACTCTAGGTGGATTTAAGCTTAGCAGCTTTCTTAATCTATTATTTCTATTGATAATAGTCCTATAATGATGATTAAGATCAGATACTGCAGGGCGACCGTTCTCAAGCGAAACCAATGGACGCAAATCAGGTGGGAGAACTGGTATTGTTGTTAGTACCATATGCTCAGGCTTATTACCAGAGTTTAGGAAATTTTCAATAACGCGTAATCTTTTAATAATCTTCTTTCTTTTAATTTCTGAAGTCACTGATTCCAACTCAGTCCTTAATTGAGACCTCATCGATGGTAAATCCAAATTCTCAAGTAGTGCTCTTATTGCTTCTGCACCTGTTAACGCAACAAAACTGTCTTCGCCATATTCATCTACAGCATCATTGTAAGATTTCTCACTAAGAACTTCACCCTTGGTAAAAAGAGAAGTACGAGGATCTACTACAACAAAATCACCACTATAAAGAATGCTTTCTATCTCCTTAAGAGACATATCTAAAAAAGCACCAATTCTTGATGGCAAAGATTTTAAAAACCATATATGTGTAACTGGAGATACAAGTTCTATATGACCCATTCTTTCCCTTCTGACTCTTGATGAAGTCACTTCCACTCCACATTTTTCACAAACAACACCCCTATATCTTCTTTTTCTATATTTTCCACATAAGCATTCATCATCATTTACAGGACCAAAAATTTTTGGACAAAATAATCCACCCTTTTCTACCTTAAAAGTTCGATAATTTGCAGTTGAAATATCTTTAACTTCGCCATAAGACATAGCTTTAATACTCTCGGGGCTAGCAATTGATATGCCAATCTTATCAAAAGATTGTGCCATACTAGTATAGTACGGCATATCTACATCACTATCATCTTGCTTCAGTGTTAGATTTAAGCATAAAGAACGCAATTCCTTCACCATAACATTAAATGATTCAGGAATACCACACTCAAAATTACTATCGCCACTAATGATTGACTCATAAATCTTAAGCCTACCTGCAATATCATCTGATTTTACTGTCAACATCTCCTGTAATGTATAAGCAGCTCCATAAGCCTGCAATGCCCAACATTCCATTTCACCAAAACGTTGACCACCAAAATGAGACTTCCCACCAAGAGGCTGCTGAGTAACTAAACTATATGGACCAACAGAACGCGCATGAATCTTATCATCAACAAGATGATGCAATTTTAACATATATATGTATCCTACTGTCACTTTCCTATCAAACTTCTCACCAGTTCTACCATCGTATAACTCTATTTGCCCGGATTTATCTAAATCAGCAAGCTCAAGCAATCTAGATATTTCATGATCTTTTGGTCCTTCAAAAACAGGAGATGCAACAGGTATGCCTTGACGCAATCTATTTGCAAACAGCACCAAGTCTTCATCATCTAACGCTTTTATTTCATTACACATAACATGGTCATTACTGTAAATCTGAATTAGGAAGTTGCGCAAATCAGACACTGAAAGCTCATTATCTAGCATTCTGCCAATTTTTTCTCCTAACTTTACACAAGCTAACCCCAAATGAGTTTCAAGTATTTGTCCTATGTTCATTCTAGACGAAACACCAAGAGGATTGAGAATTACATCAATTGGAGTTCCATCTTCTAAATGTGGCATATCCTCCACTGGAACAACACGAGAAATAACACCTTTGTTACCATGTCGCCCTGCCATTTTATCACCAGGCTGCAACCCATGTTTTATTGCAACAAACACTTTTATTATAGTTAAAACACCCTGAGGTAAATCATAACCAGAATTCAATTGTTCTATTTTTTGGTTAAACTTAATATGAACCTCTTCTATTTTAAGGCTGAATTCTTTTTCTAGTTCCTTGATCTTCTCTGAAATAGAAAAATCATCTAACTTAAAATTCCACCACTGACTTTTTGAAACAGAGCTTAAAAACTCATCAGTTATAGTAAAAATATCAGCCCCCTGCTTGACACGAGAACTAATTAAGATCTTTTGCAGTCTATCATAAAAATAATCACTAATTATATTAATTTCATATTCACGTTCCTTTTCAAAATTTGCTATTTCCTTTTGTTTCATTAATAGGAATCTATCATTTTCCTCAACTCCTCTACGGATTAGTACATTTACATCTACTACAGTTCCTTCAACATCTAGAGGCAAATATAGAGAAGAATCTACACAATCAAACATTTTTTCACCAAAAATGGTCATCAGCAATTTTGTTTCAGGTGGTAAAGATATTGGAGGCCTAGGAGTAACCTTACCAACAAGAATGTCACCAGATTTCACCCTCGCTCCAATGTTTACAATTCCTACATCATCCAAATTACGTAAATATTCTTCATTCACATCAGGAATAAACCGAACAATTTTTTCAGGCCCTAAAGTTGTATCGCGGATTACACATTCAAACTCCTCTATATGTATTGAAGTAAAAATATCTTTTTGTACAACTTCGCTTGAAATAACAATAGAATCCTCAAAGTTGTAACCCTGCCAAGACATAAATGCTACTAACAGATTTCTACCAAGAGCAAGCTCCCCTTTATCAATTGCAGAACCATCAGCAATAACATCATTTTTTTGCACACGATCACCAGGCTTTACTAAAGGCCTCTGATTAATACAAGTACTATGATTAGAACGAGAAAACTTCCGTAACTTATAGATATCTACACCTAAATATCCTTCTTTTTCTTTATCAAAAACACGGATAACGATATACATACCATCAACACGATCAACTATGCCATCACGCTTAGCTAAGACTACATAACCAGAATCAGCTGCAACTATAGATTCCATACCAGTACCAACGATCGGTGCCTCAGAATTTAACAAAGGAACTGCTTGACGCTGCATATTTGAACCCATGAGTGCCCTATTAGCATCATCGTTTTCTAAAAACGGAATAAGAGAAGCTGCAACAGAAACAACTTGCTTAGGAGCAACATCAATGTAATTTACTTGATCACTTTGAACCATCATAAAACTACCACCATGACGGCAATATAACATATCATCAACAAAGCGATTATTTTCATCAAGCTTAGCACTAGCGTCAGCAATATAATAAGAATCTTCTTCTGTTGCAGAAAGATATTCTATCTGATCAGTTACTACGCAATTTGCTACTTTACGGTAAGAACTTTCAATAAAACCATATTTGTTGATATGAGCATATATAGACAAACTATTAATTAACCCTATATTTTGTCCTTCAGGTGTTTCAATAGGACAGATACGCCCATAGTGAGTTGGGTGCACATCTCGCACTTCAAAACCTGCTCTATCTCTTGTTAAACCACCAGGTCCTAAAGCTGATAACCGACGCTTATGAGTAATTTCTGATAAAGGATTAGTCTGATCCATAAATTGGCAAAGCTGAGAAGAATTAAAAAAATCTTTTAAAACAGCAATCAAAACCCTTGGATTAATAAAATCATGTGGTACAGCATTATCAAAATTAGCAGTTGACATATAGTCAATAACCATACGTTGTAATTTTAGCAAACCCAATCTAAATTGATTCTCTATAAATTCACCAACAGACCTTATTCTTCTATTGCCAAGATGATCAATATCATCAACTATCCCTCTACCATCACGTAATAAAACTAGATTTTTTATCACCCCAATGATGTCATCAACAGTTAAGATTGTTAGGTCCTCATCATAATTTAATCCAAGATGAAAATTGAGTTTTACCCTGCCAACATTTGATAGATTATAGTATTCACCAGTAAAAAATAAATTATTAAAGAAGAACTTTGCCAAATCTAGCGTTGGAGCTTCACCAGGATGTAAAATTCTATATATCTCAAACAAAGCATCTTGATAAGATATATTTTTATCTAAAAATAATGTATTTAGAATATATGGTCCAACAGATATATTATCTATATTTAATATGGATATTTCACTAATAGAAAGTAATTCGATTTTTTTAATACCTTCAGCAGTTAGCACATCTCCAGCTGAAAAAAGCACAACATCATTTGATTTATCTACTAAATCCTCTGCTAAAAACAACCCACAAATAGCATTAAACGGTATCAGATACTCCCTTAAACCTTCATCATAGAATTTTTTAACTAACCTTGATGTTATTCTTGTATTTGCCTCTAATAAAACATTACCATTAACATCAGCTAGATTAAACGGTAATCTAACATTATGAAACTTCTCAGGTATAAATGGTACTTTCCACCCATTTTCACATCTGATATATTTTATCTTTTCATAAAACTTTTCAAATATATCACTATTCGATAAGCCTAAGGCTCTCAATAAAATAGACACTGGCAATTTTCTTTTTCTATCAATGCGAAAATATAAAATATCTTTTACATCAAATTCAAAATCCAACCATGAACCCCTATAAGGAATAATACGCGCAGAGTAAATTAATTTACCAGAACTATATGTTTTACCCTTATCACTATCAAAAAAAACACCTGGAGATCTGTGCATTTGTGAAACTACAACTTTTTCAACTCCGTTAATAATAAACGTCCCCTTAGCAGTCATCATTGGCAATTCGCCAATTAGTACTTCTTGCTCTTTAGTATATTTTACACTTTTACTCAAAGTATCTTCGCACTTTACTTCCTTGAAAGCAGGTTCTTGAATTTCCCAAACAGTAAAACGTAGCAGCACGCGAATAGCAACAGAGAAAGTTACACCACGTTTTATACATTCATATTCATCATACTTAGGCCCATCAACCCTGCAGCTTATAAACTCAAGAACTGCGCGCCCTAAAGAATCATTAATAGGAAAAATCGAGCAGAGTATAGAACCCAATCTACTTTCGCCATCTGGACCAACTTCAATGAAAGAATTATATGAATCCCTTTGCATTTTTATTAAATCTACTAAAAAATCTTTTAGATCAACTGACTTTGCATACGAAAGTCTTGGCGTTGAAGTAAAAGAATTTAAACAATTACTAACTGGCGGAACAGAAAAAGTCATCAAAAATACCTTACATCAAAATAAAAAGAGCATATTATTAATAAATTAAAACCTTAGTTTATATTACTCAAGCTTAACTGATGCTCCAGCGCTAATGAGTTCTTGTTTAATTTTTTCTGCTTCTTCTTTTGATTTTTTAGAAACCAAAAGTTGAGGAGATGACTCAACAAGATCTTTTGCTTCCTTTAAACCCAAGTCAGCGATCTTTCTAACAGCTTTTATAACATCAATTTTTTTATCACCGAAACTTTCTAAGATAACACTATACTCTGTTTTCTCAACAGCAGGTGCAGCACTGCTTTCTACTGCACTTGGAGCAGAAGAACCAGAAAAAACAGATGAGCCTATTGGTAGCCCAAGCTCACTTTCCAGTTCTTTCACAAGCTCAGCAGCTTTTAATAGATCTAAAGATAGTATTTGTTTTGCTAAATCGTTAATTTCACTGTTCATAATAATCACCTCAATAATTAATAATAATAATATTTTTACCTAGCGCTTTAAATTCAATGCTCTAAACATTCTGACAGCAGGTAAATTTAGAGAAAAAGCCAACCTAATAGGAACGTTAAGTATTAGACGCATTATTTTAATACGTATTTCATCCAAAGAAGGCAGCTTTGCTAACATAGTAAGATCATTTTTAGTTAACAAGCTATCAGAGTTAGTAGCACAAATTATGGATATTTTTTCCCGATTGTTATCAATAAAACTCATCAAAATCTTTGTAGTTGCTACCATATCACTTGAATGTATCATAGCAGTAGGACCAGAAAATTTATCAAGTAAAAAATGAAATTTATTTGTCCTAGCAATAGCTATGCGCACTAAACTATTTTTTACAATAGTAAAACCACCACCAGTAGATTTTACTTCGCTTCTTAAATTAACCGAATCGCTTGCAGTTAGGTGCTTAAAATTAACCAAGATTATAAAATCATTTAGAGATATAATATTTATTATATTATTTAAATATTTCTCCTTTTCACTACGCTTCACTATTATACTCCTTAGAAAATATCTCTTCTACTTTATTGACCTTAAAAGACTTACCCATAGTTGAACTAATAAAAACACTTTTAAAATAATTCCCTTTTATAGTAACAGGTTTAGCATCTTTTATAACTTTCATCAAGGCCATAAAGTTTATAAATAAATCTTTAGCGCTTAACTGTACGGTGCCAAATTTAGCATGAACAGTACCACCCTTATCTACTCTAAATTTTATTTGACCAGATTTTATGATATTAATTGTTTTTGCGATTTCAAATGTCACAGTACCAAATTTAGGATTAGGCATGAGTCCCTTAGAACCCAAAATTTTAGCAATAGGTGCAACAGACGGCATAAAATCAGGCGTGGTAATACACCAATCAACATTTAACTTTTTACCTTCTTTGATATCATTAATTAAATCTTCACCACCAACAACATCTACCATAGCTTCTTGCGCTTCTAATAGATATTTATCCTTAGCAAAAACAGCAACTTTGATATTCTTTCCTATACCTTTAGGTAATACCACTACGCCTCTAACCTGCTCTTCAGATTTACGCGCATCTATATTAAGATTTATAGCAACATCAACAGATGCAGCAAATTTGACTGACGAAGACTTTATTACCATTTCTAAGCAATCAATAAGATTATAAGCTTTATTTTGTAAATTAGCTTGTTGCATAAAACACCTATAAATTAATCTACTCTAAATCTTCAACTTCTATACCCATAGAACGAGCCGTGCCCAACACCATCTTCTCTGCTGATTCAAGTTTATCAACTTTCATGTCAGCCATTTTACGCTCAGCTATATCAGTTATTACAGATTTACTTATTTTACAAATAACATCCTTACCAGAATTACTTGCTCCTTTGGTTAACCCAGCAGCTTGCTTTAATAAGTAAGCAACAGGCGACAAATTATTAACAAAAAAATCATAAGATTTATTATCATACACAATTACCGTTACTATAATTGGATCTCCTATTCTATATTTATCACTAACACTGGTTATCTTATTAAAAGCTTCACAAAACTTAGGTATAGCGATGCCACGAGGACCAAGAACTGAAGCAATTTTAGGACCAGGCATTGCTTTACCAGCATCCATCATCAGCTTAATTCTAGATATAACATTCATAAACTACTCCTTAATTTCCTTTTCTATTTGATTTAAATCAAGTTCTAACTCTGTTGGACGATTAAATATAGATACAACTATTTTAACAGAACCCTTTTCTTCATTAATAGAATGTATATTACCATCAAAATGCTGAAATGGACCATCTTTAACTTTTATACGCTCACCAATTCCATATTTCTGTTTAGACTGATCATTAAATTTATTTTTGTTTAATTCATTAAGTATAGAATCAATTTTATCATCATCAATAACTTTAGGATTACTCTTACCTAAAAAAGTAGAAACTCCTTTTATTTTCTTTACAAGTTCCAAAGATTGATCACATAAATTCATACAAACAAAAACATAACCAGGAAATATTTTTTTTTTCACTACTACCTCTTTTCCACGCCTTAATGCTACAACTTCTTCATAAGGCACAAACACCTTTTTAAAATAACAATTTAACTCTAACTTTAGAATAAAATTACAAACCTTCTCTTCACATCCGGATAAAACTTGGACAATATACCACTTGTACTGCTGTTCTTCTAATTCACATGCCATAAATAACCTCAAGCAAGGTTTTAATTATATAAAAAAACAAAAGATCTACAAAACAGAAAAAAATAGAAAAACATAGTATAACCACTATGGTTATAGATAAAAAAGATATTGTTTCTTCTTTTTTTGCCCAAGAGACTCTGACAATCTCTTGTTTTACTTCACTAAAAAATCCTACAATAGCTTTCATCACTACCAACCTAAAATACAAAAAAAGCAGGAGAGATAGGAATCGAACCTATAACCTCTGGTTTTGGAGACCAGCACTCTACCAATTGAGCTACACTCCCATTTTACAAACACTACACTAAAATCTCTGAGACGACGCCAGAACCTACAGTTTTGCCACCTTCTCTTATTGAAAATTTTAAACCTTGATCCATTGCTATTCCATACTTATTCTGCAACTCTACTTCTATACTTACCTTGTCTCCAGG
>JAVBJW010000032.1:0-14113 GCA_031546805.1 Anaplasmataceae bacterium | reverse complement strand
CTGGCAGTTATATAGATGATAGATTCAACAGGGCACATCAGCATGTGCAAGAAAAAAATGTGGAAACTGGTAAACAAGAACAGGAATTAGGACGTTCTAAATTCAACTAAGTTACACGCTCAAGTTACACGCTGCTTGTTTTGAAATCCAATACGATTTTTCATTACTGATGGACAACGATCTACCTACATAAAAGCATTGGATTTTATAAGTGGATGTGATTGCAGATAAAATGATATGATTGAAGCAGCAAAAGCTGCAAATGCCGAACCTGTTATTCCTCCACGCTCCAATAGAAAAACACAGAGAGAATATGATAAGGACCTATATAAAGATTAATTGATTTAATAAACTTAAGAATTTAAGTATACTCGTTACGATAAATTGGCAATTTCTTTCTTATCTTTCGTTGCTGGTATCTATCTCTTGCTAAAGTAATTGTCGACACTACCTAGTTTCGAAAGAAGTCTATTGCTATGGTAAAACGCCAATACAAACTTTTCTTGATATATTGCTTTTCAGAAAAACATTAGTAACATAAAAAAAGATTCTAATATTAGTTTTTCAATTTTTCTGTCAGTTAATTCTCATTTGTCAGATTAAGTTTTGGTTAGTGCAGTTTAATAGACCACTTCCAAACCAACAAAGGTTTTGAAAGTGATCTAATTTATTATGTTAGTCTTGTAGGTTAGTGGATTTTCTTATCCTAATAACCATTCTGAGAATTCCTGATTATAATTTTGCAACCCTTCCATAAATTGTCCAATTGTGTCTTTACAATCTGACCCTTCTCCTCTATTAGCAAGATTGTCAAAGAAGTTATCAAGATCATCATGATGATTCTTCTCAAGAAATTGCATCACTTTTGCTACTTTTGACGCTTTAGAGCAATAAGTTTCATTTTCATGATTATTACTATCTACGTTATGATCAATAGGTAAAACTGAATCACTACAATATGAACCTTCAGGTATTGTTATAGTATCATCATCTGACTGAAGATAAATTTTATTCTCAGTGCCGTTATTGGAAATAATGAACTTACCTGTAGCTTTATGAGCACCATTTTGATTTTGCATTTCTAAGAACTTTAAAAGACTGACTTGATGCACACTAACTTTTGTGTCACACCCCTGATCACTACAAATAGTATTTTTAAAATCCTTTAAAATATCAGGAATGTTTTCTGGCTTCACCAGATCATCAGGTTTTTCACCTTCTTCAGGTTTTTCGCCTTCTTCAGGTTTTTCACCTTCTTCAGGTTTTTCATCATCTTTTGAAGATCCATCGTTACACTCTTTTAATGCTTCGATTAGCTCTTTTAATTTATCTTGACATTCTGGTTTGATGCCTAGCTCTGTAATACATGAAGAATTCATTATTTGGTCTATAACGTCTTGTTTGCCATTCGCATCACTTGTTGCATCACTTGAGGTTGATTGCCCTGCTACCCACTGTTTGAACTCTGGATCGTAAGCATTTAATCCTTTTATGAAATTTTCAACTTCAATTTTAACATCACTTTTGTTCATTGTAGCAAGCTTTTTGACTAGGCCATCAATAACTTTAGGGTGTTTCAATTCAAGAAACTTTATTACTTCTCCTGCTAGAGAGTGATACTCTACGCTACTCCCATACCTTAGTATTTCTTGTAGAGTCAGGTTCAGTTTTTCAATCTTACTAAAATCATTACTATTATCATTTGATCCTGTAAGATAGTCTGTTATTCCTGTTTTAATTGCTCCAAGTAACTCATTCCAATTATTCTTTTGAATAATAGTTTGAATGATTGCTTGTTTTAAATCTGAGGAAGCATCTCTTTTATAGGAATGAAAATAAATACTAACTTCGCCATTGTTATCATATGAAATAGTAAAGTTATCAGATTCTTTGTAATTGTGACCAATACCTTTCAAGTAGTTTTCATAGTCAGATTTAGTGCCAAATGAACAAACATTAATCTTTTTAGGAATATTGCATCCTCCGTCGCCACAAAAATCAGCCTGAAATTTACTAAGAGTATCAGTAATTGACTTTTCTATATTCTTTGTCTTATTACCACCTGAAGATTTATCATATTGTATCACTATTTCAGTGTCATTTACTGTTATAGATTTTGATTTTGGAAGTAATTTATCTATCACACAGACTTGTTGTTTTGATTGCTCATTTACCCATTCTGAGAAATTTGAATCAAGAGCTTTATCATTTTGTAATTGCTTCATAAATTCTTTAACTATTTTTTTACTAGTCATTTTATCTCCCTGCACTTCAGCAAGATCTCCAAATAGTTTATTAAGATTTTCATGATTTTCTTGTTTAAGGAATTTTATTACTTGTTCTGCTAGAGCACCATAACTACTTTTTTTGCTTAGAATTTGAGATGGAGTTAGATTTTGTTCTATAATTTTTATGAAATCACGGCAATCATCGTTGTTATTACTAACGTTGTGATTTTTATCTAAACCTGCAACATAGCTTGCCATTCCTGTTTTCATTTCTGCAGATAAAATCCCATTTTGCCAATTATTATTGCTTTTGGTAAGAATCTCACCAACTCCACGCTTTAAATCCAAATAAGCATATTGTATACTCGATCTCTCCGTATGAAAATAAATATCAAATCCTCTTTCATCGCCGTGAGTAACAAAATGCTTATCTTCTTTAAATTCAATGTTATGTTTATTTAAGTAGTTTTTATAGTCATCTTGAGCGTTGAATGCGTAAACGTTAACCTTTTTAGAAATGTTGCATTTGATACTACTGCAAAACGCAGTTTGAAAATTCTCAAAAGCGTTATTAATTGAACTTTTTATGTTATTTATTTGTTCGTTATTTAAGTCTGTATTAGATTTAATTTCAATTTGAGCATCACCTATACTAAAAGTTAACTGCTCAATTAATTCTTTCTTAGACATATTATTCTCCTTATATACTGTTAGTTGAATTTTGTTATATGCATTCAATTATTGATACACTCTAAATATTAGAAGAAGTATATATATATTCTCGCAATACTAGAGTGTATTTTATAAGCTAAAGTAATAAAGGAATCTTATTTTATTTACTTGCATTTCCTCTATTTTATGCTATGAAATCAAGTTGGTTAACAAGAAAAAATATGAATAAACTATTCATTCAGTTGTTTCTTTTTTTATTTTTTATTTTTTATACAGCTAATTCCTTTGCTGCCCCTGTGCCTTGGCAGTTTGGGTTCCAACCTGCTGCAACAGAATTGATGGAAATAACAGATAAATCTCACTCATTCGTTATGCTTGTGATGTTTGCTATACTTGGGTTTGTTTGTCTTTTACTTGGTTATATAGTGCTGCGCTTTCGTAAAAAAGGCGAGAATGTGGCAGTGAGCAAAACATCACATAGCACTATTCTAGAAATTATTTGGACAGTTGTCCCCCTATTTATTGTTGCTATATTGACTGTAAGTAATATAAAGTTAATAAAACTTCAAGAGAAGATCCCTAAAACTGAATTAACGCTTAAAGCAATTGGCTATCAGTGGTATTGGGGATATCAATACCCTGAATATGAAGGTATTTCCTTTGATAGTTATATAAAGCAAGATTCTGATTTGCTTCCTGGTGAATTAAGATTGCTTACAGTTGATCACGATGTTGTTCTACCAGTTGATACAAATATTCGTTTACAAGTAACAGCAGGTGATGTAATACATAGTTTTGCTGTTCCTGCTTTTGGTATAAAGCTTGATGCTGTTCCTGGAAGGCTAAATGAAGCATGGTTTAATATCAAAAAAGAAGGAACTTATTATGGCCAGTGTTCTGAGCTATGTGGTAGAGGTCATGGGTTTATGCCAATTGTTGTAAAAGCTGTAGGTAAAGAAGACTTCAAAAAATGGATACAAGAGCAATCACAAAAAAAAGAGGATGTTGCATGAGTGATATACCAAAGGGCTTTAAACGTTGGTTATTTTCAACAAATCACAAAGATATAGGTACTTTATACATAATTTTTTCTATATTTGCTGGAGTAGTTGGTGGTGTTTTATCTTTGATTTTACGTACACAACTTATGCACATTAACGTTCTAGGGGATAATTATCAATTATACAATGTAATGGTTACAAGTCATGCTTTAATCATGGTATTTTTTATGATTATGCCAGCTTTAATGGGCGGTTTTGGTAATTGGTTTGTACCTTTGATGATAGGCGCGCCGGATATGGCTTTTCCACGCATGAATAACTTGAGTTTTTGGTTGCTGATGTCATCCTTCATTTTACTAATTACATCAGTATTTGTTGGAGAAGGCGCAGGTACTGGGTGGACTTTATATCCACCGCTATCACAAACTGGCTCTCATCCTAGTTCAGCTGTTGATTTGGCAATATTTGCACTTCATATAGCTGGAGTCTCTTCAATTGTTGGTGCTATTAATTTTATTG
Organism: Anaplasmataceae bacterium; assembly: GCA_031546805.1. Taxonomy (GTDB): domain Bacteria; phylum Pseudomonadota; class Alphaproteobacteria; order Rickettsiales; family Anaplasmataceae; genus Mesenet. Next base: position 9,693 of record JAVBJW010000032.1, on the reverse strand, counting down.
TGACAATATTTAATATGCGTGCTCCTGGTATGACCTTGCATAAAATGCCGTTATTTGTTTGGTCTATCCTTTTAACAGCTTTTATGCTCATAATTGCCTTACCGGTTCTTGCTGGTGCCGTTACTATGTTGCTGACTGATCGTAATTTTGGTACTTCATTTTTTGATCCAGCAGGTGGTGGTGATCCTGTGCTGTTTCAACATTTATTTTGGTTTTTTGGTCATCCAGAAGTTTATGTGGTGATTTTTCCTGCATTTGGCATAATGAGTCAAGTGATATCTACCTTTTCTCATAAGCCTGTTTTTGGTTATTTGGGTATGATCTATGCAATGATAGGAATAGCAGTTTTAGGTTTTTTAGTATGGGCTCATCATATGTTTACTGTGGGCTTAAGTACTGAAACAGTAATATTTTTTAGCACTTCAACTATATTTATAGGTGTGCTTACTGGAATTAAAGTATTTAGCTGGATTGCAACTATGTGGGGTGGTGCGATTGAGCTAAAAACGCCAATGCTTTTTGCACTGGGATTTATATTTGTTTTTGTTGGTGGTGGAATAACTGGTGTTGTGTTATCTCATGGTAGTATTGATAAACTCGTACATGACACTTATTACATTGTAGCCCATTTTCATTATATTATGTCCTTAGCTGCCCTATTTGCTGCTTACGCTGCTTTTTACTATTGGATAGGAAAAATGTCAGGCAAGCAATATAACGAAACATTAGGTAAAATTCATTTTTGGCTGACCTTTATTGGCACCAATGTTACTTTCTTACCTCAGCATTTTTTAGGTTTAGCTGGAATGCCAAGGCGTATACCTGACTATCCTGATGCCTTTATTCCTTGGAATTATGTCTCATCCGTTGGTGCATTTGTATCATTTATATCAGTTTTATTCTTTATCTACTTAGTAATACATCTATTAGTTAAGGGTAAAAAAGTTCCTAACAATCCATGGGGAGCTGATACTTTAGAATGGACAGTTCCTTCGCCTGCTCCTTTTCATACTTTTGAGAAGCCACCAATAATAGAATAATGCAAACAGGCGTTTTATTTTGCAAAGTAAACTCATGTATAATTGACTATTGGCATTTATTGAAGCCAAGAATTATGTATTTGGTAGTCTTTACTGCAATAGCTGGTATAGTTGCTGCTCCTGGTACAATTCATCCTTTTCTAGCGCTTATATCTATATTATCTGTGGCTTTAGGATCAGGTGCGGCTGGAGCAATAAATATGTGGTATGACCGCGACATAGACGGGTTAATGGAGAGAACAAAAACTAGGCCTATACCATCTGGCACCATTCCCCCAAGTAATGCACTTGAATTTGGAATAATGCTTGGTATTTTATCTGTTTTTATGATGGCAGTTGCAGTTAATTATATTTCAGCTGGTTTGCTTGCAATTAGCATTTTATTTTATGTTTTTATATATACTATGTGGCTAAAAAGACGTACTCCGCATAATATTGTCATAGGTGGTGCCGCAGGTGCTTTTCCTCCCATGATTGGCTGGTCATCTGTAACTAACTCTATAGATTTAGGAAGCATAATACTATTTACCATAATATTTATGTGGACACCACCTCATTTTTGGGCCTTATCTTTAATAAGATGTGATGAATACACTAAAGCTCGTATTCCTATGTTACCTGTTGTTTGTGGCGTACAAAAAACTCGAGTATATATATTGGTTTACAGTCTATTATTGGTGCTTACAAGCTTACTACCTGTATTATTTCTTAAAAGCATACTACCTTATTTAGTTAGTGCAATTTTATTGGGATGCCTTTTTATGTGGCAAGCAGTACAGATTTTAATACTTAAAAATGATTCTTCTTGTAGGAAGATGTTTTCCTACTCAATTTCATATCTATTTGCTCTTTTTGCTTGTATAATTATATTTTCAGTACTGTAATTTTGTATGACTTCTTCTGAGCTTCACAAAAAGCAAAAACGTAAAAATTATTTTCTACTTGTGCTTTTACTGATATTGGTTACATTATTTTTTTTCATTTCTATTGTAAAAATGTAATGTTAAAATTTAATAAGAATCGCTCCTTTATAGATCTTAATTTACATAAAAAGGAAGATTTAAGGTATATATTAAATACTGCGAAGTCTATTAAAAATAACCCTGATAAATATAAAGACTACTTAAAAGGTAGGCAGCTTTCTATGATCTTTGAAAAGCCATCAACGCGCACGAGGATATCATTTGAAGTAGGTATCAATCAACTTGGTGGACAAGCAATCGTTCTACATAACCGTGATATGCAGCTTAGTAGAGATGAAAGCATTTATGATACAGCCAAAGTGCTCTCTAGATATGTTGATATTGCAGTAGTGAGATGTTTTGAGCATTTTTTTTTACAGGAATTAGATCAATGTTCTGAGATACCTATAATTAATGGTCTGACTAATTATAGTCACCCTTGTCAGATAATGGCCGACATAATGACTTACGAAGAAAAACGAGGCTCTATTGAAGATTACACAGTTGCGTGGATAGGAGATTGCAGCAATGTTTTAACTTCATTGGTACATGCTGCAGTTATTCTTGGTTTTAGACTTAGAATATCTTCTCCTCAAGAGTTTGCACCAAATAATGAACTATTGACTTGGGCTAAAAATCAAGGCGGTAATGTTTTTTGGTATGAAGATCCAAAAGAAGCTGTTTCAAATGTGGATTTAATAACAACTGATAGCTGGGTTTCCATGGGGAATGAGGACAGTGCAAATGATCGGTATGCAAAATTTTCTCATTATCAAATTAATAAAGAATTAGTTCTATTTGCTAAAAGTGATTTCATTTTTCTACATTGTCTTCCTGCGTATAGAGGAAAAGAAGTTACAACTGAAGTTATAGATGGTCCAAATTCATGTGTATTTGATGAAGCAGAAAATAGGCTACATGTACAAAAAGCAATAATGCTATGGTGCTTAAATCTCATATAGCCAATTTTTAAAACTGCTTTTTTATTTATGGCTTGCTATATAAAGAGTTTAAAATTATATAATTTTCGTAATTACTTAGATTTTGAGTTAAATTGTGATGAACATTCTGTTGTTCTTTTAGGCAACAATGGTGCAGGCAAAACTAATATCCTTGAAGCTATTTCACTATTATCAAAAGGCAGAGGAATGAGAAATGCGAGCGTTAGCGAGATGCAAAATAACTCTATTGATGCTAAATGGGCGGCTCATTATACCTTTTTTGATGGCAACGACTTAAACTCTGTTGGTATCGCAAGTAACGGTGATAGAAGATTAATAAAGGTTAATAATAAAACTCAATCAAATTATTCTCTACTCAATACATTATCAGATGTAATATGGTTTATGCCACAAATGGATTGCATACTGTTAAAAGGCCCAAGTGAACGGTTAAGATTTTTTGATAGGATAGTTTCTACGTTTAAAGAGAAATATGCCCTATATTTTATAAAGTACAGACGGGCTAAGACCGAGAGAAGCAGGTTACTTAAAGAAAATATATTAGATGATAATTGGCTTAAAAGCCTTGAAGATATTATGGCTAGCTGTGGAACTCATATTTCATCGATGAGATTTTCTGTTTTACAGGTATTACAAGAAGCAATCAATCAAGATTCAACTAATTTTTTACCAAAAGCAACTTTAAAGCTAGATACTCAATTGCTTAAGGAAAAGGACTTTGATGAATCTGTATCATATTATAAAGGCTATTTAAAACATAATAGGGAAAAAGACTCATTATATAATCGTGTTAGCTTTGGTGTGCATAATGATAACTTTCAGATCTTTTATCAACAAAAACAACTATCATCTAGCTTATGTTCTACTGGTGAACAGAAATTACTGCTACTCTCAGTAATAATTGCAAGTGTAAAAGTTAGATATACAAAGCCACCAATTCTTTTACTTGATGATGTAATATCTCACTTAGACGAGAAGTATAGAAAAGTAATATTAAAAGAAATATTAGATATTGGTTGTCAGACTTGGATAAGCGATGTTAATTATAAAAATTTTCTAGAATATAGTAAGTCCTTTGAATTTTTTACTATAGAGAACAATCAAGCTTTTAATATTAGTTAAAATATCTTTAATCTTGTTGTTTAGGCAGTGCATTTATAGATTTCAAGTAATAGCTTTTTTGTTATTGTGTGTTACACTCTATTTAATTTTTAATATTTACAAAATATATGTTTCAAAAAGCAAAGAAGTACTTAAATGGGGTTTTAACTAACACTGAATTTTCTGTACCAGGACTACTTGGTCATGGATCTTCTATTATAGAAGAAAAAAATAATAAGAGTAAGAAACACTCTAAGTTCATTGAAAAGTCATGTTCATTACTTGACACAATAATAAATTTTATTCTAAGGCGGGAAGGTACAAATAAATCAAATGAAGTACTTAGAGTAACTTGGGGACCATTAATTACAGGTTCAGTTATTATGCTAATATTTTTTGGCATAGGTGGGGTTTGGTCTGGTGTTGCAAGACTTGAAGGAGCTGTAATAGCTCCAGGAGAGGTTGTTTTATTTTCTCACAAGAAAACTATACAGCATTTAGAGGGTGGCATAATAAGCAAGATCCTTGTTAAGGAAGGTCAATCAGTTAAAAAAGGTGATCCTTTAATATACTTTAGTGATGTTTCTGCAAAAGCAAACTTAGGCATTATTAAAGAAAAACTTTTAACTTCATTAGCTACAGAAGCTAGACTGTCTGCAGTAAGGGATAACTTAGACAAAATTGACTTTCCAGATGAAATTATCGCTTTGTCGAACAATGAAACTGTAAACAAAGTTGTTGAAGGCCAGGAGAAATTATTTAACTCTTATCGGAAGACTGTGCTTGGACAGGTTGACATACTGCAACAAAGAACAAAACAGCTAGAAGATCAACTAGTTGGTTTATCTGCCCAACTAAATGCAGCAAATAAGCAGTATGGATTTGTAAAGGAAGAATTGGAAGTAAAGAGAAAGTTGCTTGATGATGGCCATATCAGCAAGCCTAACATTCTTATGCTGGAAAAACAGTTTGCGGATGCTGAAGGTACAATTGGTCAATATAATGCTTCGATATCACAAGTACATCAAAAAATAGGTGAAAACAAACTTGAAATTATAAACATAGGAAATAACGTTCAAGATAGAACAAACGCTGAATTGAAGGAAATAAACGCCATCATCTCCGATTTGAAAGAAAGGCTAATGATGGCAGAAGATATATCAAAACGTACAGTAATTAAAGCGTCAGAAGATGGAACTGTTACTGGTTTAAAATATCATACTGAAGGGGGAGTAGTACCTCCTGGTGCTCCAATTATGGATATAGTTCCTGTAGGCGATGAATTAATTATAGATTCTAAAATACAAACAAGAAATATAGAAGAGATACTCTCAGCACAAAAAAAAGGTGATCACGTAATACGCAAAGATGGCTTTGAAGGATTAGAAGTTAAGGTTCGTTTAAGTGCCTATAGTGCACGTAGGGTTGGCCTAATTAAAGGAATAGTTAGTCAAGTTTCAGCAGATGCTTTTAGTGAACCTAATGGTTTTCGTTATTATTTAGTGCGTGTTGTCATACCAAAAACAGAATTATCACAATTAAAGAATGTTTATTTATATCCTGGCATGCCAGCTGAAGTTTACATTGTAACTCAATCTCGCACTCCTTTTTCATATTTAGCAACACCTATAATGATGTCTTTTGAAAAAGCTCTTAGAGAGAGGTAAAACTAAAATTGTTACTCGTATGGATACTCAACCATTACCGGATAAGAGCAGAAAGGTTGCATATTGCGGTAGAATGGCGGTGAGAAAATCTAATATTAGATTTTGAACAAATGGAAAAGCTTGATGAATTCGGCACTGGAATATCTCATCGAACATATTTCCATATAATTATGTAATAAGTGAAATACCACAACATTATGTTATGATATCATGGGTCTATTTTAATTTTATGATATGTTTTTTCTTGTTTATTTCATGAAATAACTTATCATCATAATAAACTAAAGTTTTGAAAGCGGGAGTAGCTTAGTGGTAGAGCGCAACCTTGCCAAGGTTGAGGTCGAGGGTTCGAGCCCCTTCTTCCGCTCCATGAGTTAATATAATAAGCAATTTAGATACTGCTTTGGTTAAAATTTAAAATTATATAATAAAAAGAAGTGTATTTAAACAAATTATAAAAAAGGAGGCTTTTAATGACATTATTAGTTTGTATAATACTGCTCCCCGGGCCGGATTCGAACCAGCGACCAATTGGTTAACAGCCAATTGCTCTACCACTGAGCTACCGAGGATCTATGTTTTTACGATCTACCATATTTAATTTCATTTGTAAAGAATTTTTCGGAATATGTTTACATGATTTTAAGCTACTTTATACTCAATAGATTTAAGTTATTTTAGCGACCATAAAGTTTAGTTCTTCAAATAAACTTAAGTTTTATGCGTTATAAATAAAATAATTTGACATCAATAATTTACTAAATTATAAATTATTAATAACGTCACTGAGTATATAAGGAGGTGTTTCATTTTGGTAAAAGAGGAAGTTAAGCATGGTAATGTGTTGCAAGCTTGTAGGGCCTTAGGAAAAAAATTACAACGCGAAGGTATACATCGTATATTGAAAATTTGCTATTATGAAAAACCTTCAGTAAAACGACTTAGAAAAGATGCTGAAGCTGCAAGAAGAAGATGCAAGATGAAAAAAAGATCGCATTGTTGTAAGAGCATTTAATAATACTTTTAATTATCAATTTTACATTATAGTTTTTTATTTTTTATATGAATATTCACGAATATCAGGCGAAAGAAATTTTAAGTAGGTTTAACATTCCAGTACCGAAGGGCTTTATAGCTTCATCACTTAGTGAGGCAGATTCAGTCATAGAGAAACTAAAATCAGGCACATTAGTTGTAAAAGCACAAATTCATGCAGGTGGTAGAGGTAAGGCTGGTGGTGTAAAATTGGCAAAGTCTCCTAAGGAGGTTTTAGAATTTGCAAAAGGCATGTTGAGTTCTATCTTAGTTACTCATCAGACAGGTGCCGAGGGGCAAAAAGTTCGTAAAGTTTACATTGAAGAAGCGTCTGATATTAAAAAAGAGTATTACCTAAGCTTAATTATTGACCCTAGATCTAGTAGAGCAACATTTATCTTCTCATCAGAAGGAGGAATGGATATTGAAGAGGTAGCAAAAAATCATCCATCTAAAATAGTTACTGTTCATGTAGATCCTGTATCTGGTTTTGAGGATTTTTATGGACGAAAGCTTGGTTTTAGTTTAGGGCTAGAGCAAGAAAAGGTAAAAAAGATCACTAATATTGCAAAAAGTATATATAATGCTTTTATAAATACAGATGCAAGTCAAATAGAAATTAATCCACTGATTGAAACAAAATCCGGTGATTTTATAGCTCTTGATGCGAAGATAAATTTTGATGATAATGCTTTGTACCAACATCCAGATGTTAAAAAACTTCGTGATTACGATGAAGAAGTGCAAGAGGAAATTGAAGCTTCTAAATATGGTTTAAGCTATATAAAAATGGATGGTAACATAGGATGTATGGTAAACGGTGCAGGTTTAGCAATGGCAACAATGGATATTATTAAATATTATGGAGCAGAACCTGCTAACTTTTTAGATGTTGGTGGTGGTGCAAGTAGAGAAACTGTTACTGAAGCATTTAAAATTATACTATCCGACAAGAAAGTTAAGGGAATATTAGTTAACATTTTTGGCGGAATTATGCGTTGTGATATTATTGCAAATGGCATAGTAGAAGCAGCAAAAGAAGTTAGTATTAACGTCCCTTTAGTTGTTAGATTATCTGGGACTAATTTTGAAATAGGAAAGAAAATCTTACAAGATTCAGGTCTCAACATAGTAGCAGCAGACGAGCTAAGCGAAGCTGCGCAAAAAATAGTTAATATAGTTAAAGTATAGGATATGTCTATCTTAGTAAATAAAAATACAAAACTGATATGCCAGGGTTTCACTGGAGCACAAGGGACGTTTCACTCAGAACAAGCAATTGCTTACGGTACTTGTATGGTTGGAGGTGTTACACCTGGAAAGGGCGGTCAAATTCACCTTGGTTTACCTGTATTTGACACAGTGGAGCAAGCAAAGTTAAAGGTAGGTGCAAATGCATCAGTTATTTATGTTCCTGCTCCTTATGCGGCAGATGCAATACTTGAAGCAGTTGATGCAAAAATTGAGCTCATTGTCTGCATTACAGAAGGCATACCAGTACTTGATATGGTAAAAGTAAAACGAGCGTTGATTGGCTCAAAGAGTCGCTTAATTGGTCCTAATTGTCCTGGAGTTATAACACCAGATGAGTGCAAGATAGGGATAATGCCAGGACATATTCATAAACGTGGTCATATAGGAGTTATGTCTCGTTCTGGAACTTTAACTTATGAAGCTGTAGCACAAACTACTGCGGTAGGCCTTGGGCAATCAACATGTATAGGAATTGGTGGTGACCCTGTACATGGTATGACTTTTGTTGATTGTTGTGAATTATTCCTCCAAGATGAAGATACGCATGGTATTATTATAATTGGGGAGATAGGTGGTACTGAAGAAGAAGAAGTTGCTCATTTTATAAAGTCAGCCAAGTCTAAAAAGCCAATAGTTGGTTTTGTTGCTGGTAAAACTGCTCCTCCAGGGAGACGTATGGGTCACGCTGGAGCGATTATCTCTTCAAGTGATAGTAGCGCTCAAGCCAAAATAGAGGTTATGCGGAGTAGCGGTATTGTAGTTGCTGAAACTCCTGCAGTTATTGGTAAAACAATGTTTGATGTAATGAATTTATAGTATAATAGCTAGGCCATGTCGACAATTACTTTAGCAAGAGATAGATATCAGCAAGATGAACGAAAGATAGGAAAGAAATTGCCAATTTATCGTAACGAGTATACGAAAGTTCTTGAGTTTATTAAATCAATTAAGTTTCTTTATATAGTTCCTTATCGTATTCTCTCGGTGTTTTTCTATTGGAGCGTGGAGGAATAACAGGTTCGGCATTTACAGCTTTTGCTGCTTCAATCATATCATTTTATCTGCAATCACATCCACTTATCAAATCCAATGCTTTAACATTTTGTCCAGCAGTAACAAAAAACCTCAGTCAAGCAAGCAGCGTGTAACTTGGTCGAATTTAGACCGTCCTAATTCCTGTTCTTGTTTACCGGTTTCTTGATTTTTTTCTTGCACATGCTGATGTGCCATGTTGAATCTATCATTCTGTATAACTGCCAGAAAATCATCTGCCACACACCTGCTCTTGACCATTTCACGAATCTTTTATTTGACCATTTTCCATATTCAGCAGCTCCATGGTGCTCCACTATCCACATTACTGCACTTATAAATTTTCTATTGTCTCCAGCACTTCTTCCCCAGGCAAACTGTCTTTTATTCTTGCCCATTCATTCTTTTGTAACTCATACAACATTGCTTCTCTCTCTTAAAAAGAAACATTATATCATTTTCTTTTTTATTGTAGACACTGCCTAGATTAACAATCCCAGCGATCAAATTGAACCTCAAGCCGAACGCCGATTTCGATATTTGTCTGCTTAAATCTTTTAAAATCACATTTTCGACCACCACTCTTTGGTTCGCAAGCTCCTGATTTTTTTCCTTTTTTTCTTTGGATTCTTTTTCGTTT
>JAVBJW010000035.1:0-48168 GCA_031546805.1 Anaplasmataceae bacterium | reverse complement strand
TAGCCTTAGCCCTTCCTTTGCTTGCTAACACTTTTGTTATTGCTGCTGTTAACGTTGTCTTCCCATGATCAACGTGTCCTATCGTCCCTGTGTTCATGTGAAACTTCTTCTCTTCTTCTTTTTCTTTTGCCATTTGGTCCTCCAAAATTTTAAGTATTCAACTTTAATTCATTTACTATATGTTCCGGAACTTGTTCATAATGAGAAAAACACATGCTATATTGAGCTCTACCTTGAGAAATAGAGCGCAAAATATTCACATATCCAAACATACTAGAAAGAGGGATTAATGCCAAAATAATTGTAGTATTATGATGCATTTCTACATTTGAAACTTGCCCTCTCCTGCTATTTATATCTCCCATCACATCTCCCATATACTCCTCAGGAGTTATAACTTCTACTCTCATTATAGGCTCTAATACTTTTGGAACAGCTTTACTTGCCATTTCCTTAAAAGCTCCTTTAGCAGCAAGCTCAAAAGCTAAAGTACTTGAGTCAACATCATGAAATGCTCCATCAAAAAGAGTGGCTTTAAAATCAATTACAGGAAACCCAGTTATAATACCATTTTCCTTTATGAGTTCCAACCCACTTTGCACACTTGGTATATACTCTTTTGGAACACTACCTCCTGTAATTTTACTCTCAAACTGAAATCCAGAACCAGGAGAAAGAGGTTCAAACAATATTTTAACCCTTGCAAATTGTCCAGCACCACCAGTTTGCTTTTTATGGATATAATCAATTTCAACCGCTTTTGTAATAGTTTCACGATACGCAACCTGAGGAGGATCTACATTTACCTCCACATTAAACTCACGTTTTATCCTATCCACAATAATTTCAAGATGAAGTTCTCCCATTCCCTTTAAAATAGTTTGACTACTTTCAGAATTTACCAACATTTTAAGAGAAGGATCTTCAGCAAGTAATCTATTTAAAGCCAAACCCAATTTCTCTTGATCTGCCGTAAATTTAGGTTCTATCGCTATCTCCATAACTGGTTCAGGAAAATCCATACGCTCTAAAATTAAGGGAAAATTAGAAGCACATAAAGTATCACCAGTTGTTGTGTTTTTAAGCCCAACCAAAGCAACGATATCACCAGCACGTGCTTCAGTTATATCCTCCCTATTATTTGCATGCATAAGTAACATCCTACCCACAAGTTCCATGTTTCCCTTTCTGGGATTAAACGCAGTGGACTTGGATTTCAATATACCAGAATAAATACGTATAAAAGTTAAGCTACCAACAAATTTATCAGTCATTATCTTAAAAGCTAAAGCAACAAGCTTTCCATCAACTGATGGTTCAACTTTAATTTTACGCTCTAAATCTTTTGGGTCACTTCCAGTTATTATTTCAATATCAAGAGGAGAAGGTAAAAAATCAGTTATAGCATCCAAAAGAGGCTGAACACCCTTGTTTTTAAATGCAGAACCACATAAAACAGGAAATATTTTACCACTAATAGTACCGCTTCTAATACTACTTTTCAACAAATCAGAAGCTACATCTTGACCGTCGAGATACAAAGTCATTACTTCATCATTAATTTCGGACACTACCTCTAACATTGATGCTCTATGTTTTTTTACTACTTCAAGCATGTCACCTGGTATATCATCATAATAAAACTCAGCTCCCAACGCTTCATCTTTCCACAATATAGCTCTCATATTAATCAAGTCTACTATACCAGCAAAACTCTTCTCTATACCTATAGGTAACTGAACAACAAGTGGCACTGCACCAAGTTTATTTTTTATCATACCAACACAACGATCAAAGTCTGCTCCAACTCTATCCATTTTATTAACAAAACAAATACGAGGAACATTATACTTGTCAGCTTGGCGCCAAACAGTTTCTGATTGAGGCTCAACTCCTGCTACACCATCAAAAACAGCAACTGCACCGTCTAAAACTCGCAAAGACCTCTCAACCTCAATTGTAAAATCGACATGACCAGGAGTATCTATGATATTTATACGAAAGCCATTCCAAAAACAAGTGGTTGCAGCAGATGTAATAGTTATACCACGCTCTTTTTCCTGCTCCATCCAATCCATAGAGGCAGCTCCATCATGGACTTCACCAATTCTATTTTGCTTGCCAGTGTAGAACAAAATACGCTCTGTAGTAGTAGTCTTTCCAGCATCTATATGAGCCATTATCCCTATATTGCGATACTGCGATATATCAATACGCCCTATAGTAGTAGCCTTTTTACAATCTATATGAGCCATTGTCATATTTTGATGCTTTGGTGTATTTGATATATCAGTCACTAAAAACTCACAAAATTAAAAATTTAGATGAGAAAAAGCTCTATTAGCTTCAGCCATCTTATACTTGTCCTCACATGTTTTAAATGCTCCACCACGTCTATTATAAGCATCTAATAACTCAGCACATAGATAATAAGCAGTATTTCTATTTTTTCTTGCAGAATTAACAGCCTTAATTATCCATTTTAATGCTAAAGAAATTGCACGATCTCTCCTAATCTCAACAGGAACTTGATAAGTTGCACCACCTACGCGACGAGAACGCACTTCTAAAGTAGGAGTAACATTCTTAACCGCATTATCAAAAATTGACAACGCATCCTCACCGACACGAGTCTCAGCAAGAGATAATGCTGAGTAAACAATCTTTTCAGCTATAGATTTTTTTCCACATTTCATAATTTTATTAATAAAACGTGTAACTAAAACACTATTATAACGCACATCTGGGCGAATATTTTGCCTTTTTATTTTATTGTTACGACGAGACATATAACCTCATTTACCAGATTTTTTAACACCATATTTTGAGCGAGATTTTTTGCGATTTTGAACGCCACGCAAATCTAAAGCACCCCTTACAATATGATACCGCACACCTGGTAAATCTTTAACACGACCACCACGTATTAACACCACAGAATGCTCCTGCAAGTTATGCCCTTCACCAGGAATATACGCTGTTACCTCTCCATATCCACTAATTCTTACCCTTGCTACCTTACGGAGTGCTGAGTTAGGCTTTCTTGGAGTTGTTGTATACACTTTTACACACACAGCCCTCCTTTGAGGACTACCCTGGAGAGCTGGCACTTTGTTCAATTGAGCAGAAGGCGACCTAGGCCTACGCACTAACTGATTTATTGTTGGCATAAAAAAACCTAACAGAAGACAATAAGTTTAAAGATAAGTTTATAAAATAATAAGTATCAATCGTCAATATAAAAATAAAATTATTTTACTATATTGAAATCATACCCTTAATATACTCTTTTTTAATATTAAACTTAATTATCTAAAGATGCTAAAAAGCTTTGCACCCATAATATTTTACTTATAATCATAAGTACATTATTAATTAAGAAGTTATTTTATGGCTGTTATGCCTGACAAATGGATAAGAACTAAGGCTAAAGAATCTAATATGATAGAGCCTTTTGTTGATTATAAAAATAGCAAAGGAGTCATTTCTTATGGCTTATCTTCCTACGGCTACGATGCAAGGATAGATAATAAATTTAAAATATTTACAAATATAAATTCAACTGTTGTTGATCCTAAGAATTTTTCCTCAGAGAGCTTTGTTGATAAAGAAAGTGATGTATGCATAATTCCGCCCAATAGCTTCGTTCTAGCAAAGACTATTGAGTATTTTCGTATACCAAGAGATGTTTTAGTTATTTGTGTTGGCAAGTCAACTTATGCTAGATGTGGAATAGTAGTAAATGTTACTCCACTTGAACCAGGTTGGGAAGGGCATGTAACACTAGAGTTTTCCAACACAACACCACTTCCAGCAAAAATATACGCTTATGAAGGTGCGTGCCAATTTATATTCCTCAATGCTTATGATGAATGTGAAAACTCATATAATGAAATAAACGGAAAGTATATGAAGCAACAAGGCATCACTTTACCAATAGTTAAATAATTTTATAAGATTGTACAAAATGTTATAATTTTACTTTACACACATTGCATACACACAACAGCCTGCGCAGCTATACCTTCATTACGACCAATAGCACCTAATTTCTCTGTAGTAGTAGCTTTTATATTGACAAAATCATCACTAATTTGTAAAAGTTCCGACATACGTTGTTTCATCTCACTTTTATAAGGAACTATTTTAGGTTTCTCACATATGATAGTGATATCGGCATTAGAAATAAAATAACCTTTATTTTTTGCTTGTTCAACAGCGAAGCTTAAAAAATGGCTAGAATCTATGCCCTTCCATTCCAAAGATGTAGGAGGAAAGTGTTCTCCTATATCCCCAAGTCCTATAGCACCAAATATTGCATCAACAATTGCATGAATTCCAACATCGCCATCAGAATGAGCATCTATTTCCATACTATGTTTAATAGATACTCCGCAGATTTTAATATAGCAGCTATCAACATTTTGGGCCACAATAAACCTATGTACATCATATCCACTACCAATACGAAACTGTGGTTGTGATAAGGCTACCATATATTACCTGTAAAAACACAAATTTAACATTAAGAGGTAAGCTTGCTTTTAGCAGCTTTTGTTTTAACATGCGATTTACGCTCTTTTATTCTTGCTGCTTTTCCAAATAATTCACAGATATAATAAAGCTTAGCTCTACGTACCTTACCAAGCCTAATTACCTCTATTGATACTACCAATGGAGAATAAAGAAAAAATTGTGATATCACACTTTCACCATGGCTCACTTTTCTTAAAGTAAAAGAAGAGTGCAAGCTACGATTTCTTCTAGCTATACATAATCCTTCAAACACTTGTGTGCGTTCAACTGTAGAATCAACAATTTTTGTTGTCACTTTTAGAGTATCACCTACACGAAATTCAGGTATTTGCTTATTTATAGATTGTATTTGCTTACGATTAAACTCTGCAAGTAAATTAGTCATTTTTATCTCCATTTAAATTATTTAATAGATCAGGACGACGTTGTTTTGTGATTAACATCGATTTATTCTGCCTCCACTTATTTATTTTTTGATGATTACCAGAAAGTAATATTTCTGGTACCGAGCAGTCCTTCCATTTAAAAGGTTTGGTATATTGAGGACACTCTAGCATATTATTATAAAAACTTTCATTAATAATACTATTATTATTCTTTATTACTCCAGGAACAAGCCTTATACAAGCATCAAGTAAAACCATAGCAGCAGGTTCTCCTCCTGACAATATATAATCTCCTATACTTAACTCATAAAAGCGATAAAAGTCAATTATCCTTTGATCTATACCCTTGTAGCGACCACATAATATTGTAATATTAGAAAGACTAGCTAGCTCCTTTGCAATACTACTATCAAACTTCTTACCAGATGGTGTCACATAGATTAATTTAGTATTTGGGTTTGAAGATAAAACACTATCTACAGCATTACCCACCACGTCAGCGCGCATAACCATACCATGACCTCCACCATATGGAGTGTCGTCAACATTTGCGTGCTTATCATTTGCAAAAGAACGAACATCTATAACGTTGAGATCCCATATTCCTCTCTGTAATGCTTGCCCTGCAAGAGAATAATTTAAAAACCCAGGAAACATTTCTGGAAATAAAGTTAATATATTGACACTAAATACAGGCATTCTTAATCAATAAATTCAGGTAAAACTAGCGTGATAATTTTCTGTTTAGCATCTACATGTACAAATATTTCTTTTAAAAAAGGTAGCATAATTATGTTATTTTGTTCTTCTGTTGAGATCTCAAATACATCATCTGCACCAAAATTATATATAGCCTTAACATAACCATAGTTTACATTATTTATAAGTTTTACCTTAGCATTAATTAAATCTTCTAGATAGAATTCATCTTTATTTTCTAGTAATGGTAAACTTTCTCTGGTTACGTATAGCTTTTTATTTTTTAAGAGATCAGCATCATTACGAGAATCAATTCCTTGAATTTGTGCAATAATTAAATCTTTATTGACCACAGATGTAGATTTTATTTTATAATTTCTTGTACCATCTGTTAATTCGCCGTAAGTAGCAATATTTTCTGGTTTCTCTGTAAAAGTTTTAATTTTTACCGCCCCTTTAATGCCATGTGACGATGAAATAATACCTAAACATATCAATTTATTATTCATGTTCAAATTTTGATATTAAAACCTAAATATGTTAACTTTATATTATATGAATTTCAATAATTATTATGCTATCCAAGAGGAGAAAGTCACCTCTCTAATCATAAGGGTTATAACCCCCAACCAAGTATAAGAAAAAGCTGGAAGTGGTAGGAGATATGGTAAACTCTGGAAACATTAGAAAATTATAAGAGGTTGCCAATGAATAAAAATATAACAGTTGCTTTGAGGATGATTTTTGCAAAACTATGGACTTGCAGATAAGCTCCTATCAAACGTCAAGAAACCCACTAGAGTGCGGGAAATTACATACTCAGAAATCATAATTTTACTACATCACCAATCTCGGTGTCAGGATTTTAAATCTTTTTACCTGCATTATCTAAAATTATTATACAAAAATGAGTTTTCAAAACTGCCATCGCATGATCGGTTTCTTGTCCTAAAGTCCAGAGTTCTATGGTGCTACTGCTACATTCGTACAAGCGAAGAATACAGGAACTGCTTACATAGACTCAACTTCTATTGCCATTTGTCATACAAAAAGAATTTCGAGAAACAAAAGCCACCATTCAAAGGAGAGAGAAGAGATAAAAAACGGTAAACAAGAAGGAATACAAAGGCATAAATGTAAAAATTGTGGATTAGAGGAAATGAGCCAAAATATTCGAAAGAATTTAAAATGGGGTATCTTTGTACTGATAGATACGAAGTCTATTCAAGCTATAAAATAGCTGAAAAACATATGACTACAAAGGCCGAAACTGCGCTAGTAGAGGCAAAAAATTCATCCTATTGGGACAAAACTTAGCAATGTTAAATAAGAGAACCAAAGGTATTCAAAAAGCTTAGTGATATTGGAACTTTCTGTTTATTTGTTGGCTTTCTTTAAGAACTTTGGTTATGTTGTCAGCTGTTTTTAGGCAATGCCTTAAATTATAGTCCTAATTTGAGATTTCTATTTGAAGTTTGCACGCTTTGCAATTTTGAATTTAGTGTTGAACAACAATATATTATTAACCCTGCAGGAATTGATATTGCTGCTAGAACTAAACCAGTCATTTTTAAAAATTGCTTAGAAGAAGTAAAATATAATATAGCAGCTGCTCCTATGAATGCTAACGTTGTTAATATTCCACAAATAATGGGTTCTTTGTTGAAAGTTGGTTCCTTTTGTTGGTTTGTCATTATATGATACCATATATCATTATTTAATATTAATTGTATACTTTTTAATATATTAAGTCAAGAATTACAGATTTTTATGCAAACCATCCAAAAACCTTATAGAGTTCTCCAAATACTCTGGGATTGGTGCTGTGATTGTGATAGCCTTATTACTTGGAAGTCTCAGAGAAATAGAATGAGCATGTAGATGTACCTTATTTAAAACACCAGCAATAAAAGCACTTTTGCCACCATATTTACCATCACCAACAATTGGGCATTTTATATGAGCCATATGAGCACGAAGTTGATGCGTCCTGCCTGTCAATGGTTTGAGCTTTAAATATGCAACTCCATATGGTAATTCTTTTATTATTGAAAAATGTGTAACAGCATTTCGCCCAGAAGCTTCATCAACAACTACTTTTTCTTGTCCAGATACATATTTTTTTACTAGAGGGAGGTTGATTAAACCACTTTTTTTTGGTGGTATCCCAGAGGTTAATGCCAAATACACCTTCTTTACTTTGCGGTTTTTAAATTCTTGCATTAAATGACTTGCCACTTCTGCATTGCGTGCAAGTAACAAAACACCACTTGTATCTCTATCTAATCTATGGACAAGCTTAAACTTTTCTCCTACTCTTATTTGATCTAATAAATCATCAACGCTAATTTTTACTTTTGTGCCACCTTGTACAATTATTCCCTGTGGTTTGTTAATAGAAAGTATGTACTCATCTTCATATATAATGTTATCCTGTAGTAACTTTGTTACCTGTTCATTATATTTTTTATCAGAATTTAAGTTAGTTACATGATTTAGGTGTTTTATAGTTAAAATTTGGCCAGCCTTAACTCGATCATTTGATTTAAGCTTGCAATTATCAACTTTAATTAACCCTTCTCGTAATGATTTCTCTATTACAGATTGTTTAAGATCAGGAATAATTCTGCGTATATACCTATCTACCCTGATATTATTACTATCTATTAGTATACTTTTCATATTTGCATAAGAGGCTTAACTTAGCTCATTTACTAGAATGTCATGCAATACTAGATTACTTGCAATAAGCAAATTGTTGTTATCTATAGTTATTTTTCCTCTGCTTTCCTGCAGAAAAAGCTTACCCATTGCAGCTTTGTATTTATTAATATTACTACAAACTAGTGCATCAAAACGTCCTGCTGCTAAATAAGCAAAACTCAAAGATACTGACCCCATGCAGCGCATCTGAACTCCATTTAATAACAATTTATCATGCAAATTTCCATTAACATTATAGCAGTCAATATATGCTCCTCTTAAACTTTGTTTATTGTTAATTCGCATTTTAATATGACGAGATTGAGGATCTTCAATAAATGCTCCCAATCCTTCTCCAACCCAAAAAGTTTCTTGCAGCGCAGGAGCATCAACAACTGCTGCTACAACTCTGTCCTTATAAATAAGACAGATTGACAATGCAAAGTAAGTAATAGTACTAGTAAAATTTACTTGGCTATCTAATACAGAAATAAACCATGTATAATCATCTTTTGCTGCAGTATCTGCACCTTCGTCAAATAAAAAACCATAACCTTGCCGATAATCACACAAACAATCGTATATAATTTTCCTTGAATGCAGCTGAGCATTTTTGATAAAATTACCTACTCCGTATGGAGATTGTAATTTATTAACCTCATGAAAATCACGAGCTAATGCCCTTGATGCTTTGCGTATTGACTGCAGCATTACATTGATAAGCGGTGATGTAATAGTCATTATTTTGCTCTTTCATAATAGCTATTATCTGGTGTATATATTATTATCTTATCTCCAATTTTAATAAAAGGTGGCACAGTAACCCGCAAGCCATTCTCTAAAACGGCAGGTTTATAAGAAGCACTAGCAGTTTGTCCTTTTATTATATTTTCAGCTTCTTTAACCACCAATGTAACATAATTTGGCACATGAGCAGAAATTATATTGCCTTCATACATTACCACCTTAATACTCATGTTATCTTGCAGATAAATTTTCTTGTCGCCAAGAAGATTCGCATTGATAGTTATCTGCTCATAGTTTTTAGGATTCATGAGATTTAGCATATGGCCATCAGAGAAGATATAAGTATATTCTTCTTCATCTAATATTGCCCTTTTTATATTAGCATCGGAACGAAAGCGCTCATGGTGCTTTGTACCTGTTTTAATATCCTTCATTTCAACTTGCACGTAAGCTCCACCTTTTCCTGGTTGAGTATGCATAATATTAACTACTAAATACAACTTATTATTATGTTCTAAAACTTGACCAGGTCTAATATCATTTCCTCTTTCTGCCATAAAATCACAATCAAAAGTAATATTTTAAGCCCAAATAACAGTGTTATCAAGTTCTATTGTTTTTTTTATTATAATAGATCTTTATTCAATTTTAACGCGAAGAAAAGAGCTAAAATTCTATTTTTAATATAATCAGAATATTAATCTTTTTATTATATTATGAAAAATCATCATATACTTTATGGATTGAATATGCACGCACTAACAACAAATACGCACTTACAAAAACGAATAAAAGGAAAAAATTTTTTATTATACAACTCGAAATTCTTTGCTGCATCTACAGTTGCTATGATTGCTATATCAAGTTACTGTATTATTAAAGGTGTTATCTATGGATGGAAGAGGTTTGAAAATATATTTCTTCCTTTTCCTCATAAAATTGATCGATTTTCAAGTGCACTTATACTATCTTCTGCTACGTTTGCAGTTTTTTCATTAACGCTGCTCATATCTTACGGAGTGTTCAGATATCGTAATAAAAATAATTGTGATAATAAAAAAGAGGCTGGAAAAATTATTAGTAATGAAATAAAGTCAGTAAGTGGAAAAATGCTTATTTCAACTTCTGCAATTGGTGCTTTTGTTTTAGCTTGTGCAGCTTTGACTGCTTCTGCAAATAATCGAGATGTTCTATCTGCAATGAGTAGAGC
This sequence comes from Anaplasmataceae bacterium, assembly GCA_031546805.1. Lineage (GTDB taxonomy): Bacteria > Pseudomonadota > Alphaproteobacteria > Rickettsiales > Anaplasmataceae > Mesenet. The sequence goes on along the minus strand of JAVBJW010000035.1, from coordinate 37,887 downwards.
TTTTGGTTTTAGTAAAAATGGTTCCTGGATAGGAGGGTTAGGTGGTCTTCTGCTTTGTTTTATAGTGAGTTCACTCACCGTCTTTGCTGTTTCCAGCGTTATATCTTTTTGTTTTAAAGGTAAAAATCATGAGAGATATGAATATGCATCTAAAAAGATTCATGAAGAGAATTCGCAGCAAAAAATTAAACAATCAAAGCAAGAGGCAAATGCTCAACTAGGTGAAACTACAAGTACACCTGAACGTCGAGGCTCCAATGATCCTAATGAGCTAGATTCTGATAAAGCTTTGGGTAAAGCATATGAAGACTCTGAAGAAACAGCTCAGTCAATGGAGAGAAAAAATGTAAAGCCCACTCCTTCATCAAGGACACAACGAGTAAATAAACAAAATGAAGGTGCTGATAATGGAGGAAATTCAATACTAGAAAAAGTTGAATCTCTTCGACAAGTAGGATTTACTGATCACATAATATAAAAAACAAAGTAAAAAACCTCATACTTACTACTAAATTATATAATATAAACGCCATGAAAAAGAATATAAGATTTGCCTATTTCAATAGCTTAAATCGTTTATATGACATTTTAACAACCATTCTTGGGATTAGCTAACTCTTCACAACCCCAATTCTGAACGGCATTGTTAGATAGCTCTCTATATTTGGCAATGCCATGTTAAAGAAATAGAATTTATAAAGCTCTTGATATAAATCAAAAATGGTTTTTCAGCGCTATACTTCCATCCAATTGATAATTTATACCAAAAAAGTGTATCCTTCCAGGATATAAATTTACTTACTAACAATAAACAGTACTATCTTAGTGCTTTGTCTCCATTAAATGTTAGCAATCTAAAAATGCTAAGCAGCGGCAATAATCAAAATTTTACTATTATAATACTCAATTTTTGCTTGATCAATTGTTAAGCTAGCGACTTTACCTTTGCTATGTTTGCCAGATGACAAATTATCCTTCTTCTCATAATTTAATTCAGCTTCTTTTATATACTCTTGATTATATGATTCTATTTTTTTAGGATCAGTCGTAATGTTTAATTCTTCTACATATGTTTTTCTATAATAATGAATAAGAGAGCCTATAAGTAATACAAGTATTGCACCAGCAGTTATTGTAAATGCCATTAATTCTGCATTGCCTGTATTAAAATTTTCTAAAGAATTAGCTAAATTCTCATATCCCATTTCAAAACATTTAGTTAATAAGTAAGTGGCAGTAATAGTAACGAAAGCAGCTATCTCAGCGCTAATTAGTGGTCTCTTCAGAGTTAACTCTAGTTTTTTAAAGGCTAGCGTTTTGTATTTGCTACTATCTAATAAAGTATAATTTGTATTATTACTGAGCTTCAGCTCTATAGATTTTATACACTTTTCATTTTCGAGGCCCTTCATTGTGGAAAAAATTTTACTATCATCTTTATCATCTTTATCATCTTTAGTACTAGTTTTCTTTATTCTTGTATCTTTAAAATTCCATATGAAAGCAACTATACTTAATGCAGCAAGTACAGATGCAACAATTATTGGTATATACAATGAGGGGTTCTTGAAACTTGAAATACTTTTTAAATGTTTCGACACCAAACCTATGTATGCTGCTAAAAAAGTTACAAGAGCAGTGGAAAATATCACAAATGCTCTTTGTTGTACGGGGTATCCTAACTTTGCTTTTAATTTTGATAATGAATTCGTATTTGTATTTGATGATGGTATTAATGATTGTAATTCCTTAGAAGAACTATCTTTCTTGTTGCCAGATTCTGATTCATATGAAGGTGGATTAGAAATTTTTGAATCTAATGACGTGCTTGAAGCTGCATCTTGTGAAAGCGAGGTGCTTCTTTTCGGTTTTGGTAGTGGGTTGATTAATGATTCGTTCCATGGTTCTGAAGATTCTGTTTCTGTAGAATTATTTCTTTTTGTTGCTTTTTGTTGATCTTGATTACTTCTTTCAGGTATTGTTGCATATATAGGTTCTTCATTTGACTGACTCTCTGTAGCTGAACTTGGTGAGTTTAAATCTGTATTTACTATTGTATTAGGTTGTTGCCCATCTGTATTTCCACTTTGTTCTGTATTTGATCTTGGTGCTGGTATTGGTGTACTATGCATATTTATCCCCCTTAATTACATTAAGTTAGGTATATATGCTAGTCTTCTTAAGATTTAGTAAATCTTATTTGTTACTGTGCATCTAAATTTGCTTATATATTCAGATACAGCATCTTATAGTAATGTTATGAAGAGATAAATGTTATCTGGATATGCACTCGTTAGAAAAAAGCTATTTTAGCTTAGACATAAAAGAAGTTTTTGGTTATAATAATGAAACAGGGTTTATAGATTTTACTACTCATGTAGAGTTACATTTTGATAAAAGCAACAAAGATTTAAAAATATTTTCTGGTCAAGACGAAAACGGCAACTCAATTTATCTTATACTAAAAGAAGGCAAATGTTCTAATTATAACGTAAAAGACAAACCTTAATTATCCACCCAAACTATTCTTTTTGCTGACTTCAGAAAATGATAAATTTTTAGGAGATAATAAAGAGTGTGCAATATTATTTACATCTTTGAGCGTAATTTTCTTAAAATAACTTGTATAATTATTAATATAATTAGTCTCAAGGTTATGTAGTTGTATTTTTGTTAAATAATGGACAATATTACTATTGTTTGATAATGAAAAAACAAATGAATTAATAATGTTAGTTTTTGTGCTCTCAAACAGCTGATTGTCAATTCCTTCCTCTCCAACTTCGCTAAAAACCTGTCTTACAGCTGATATGGCTTGCGAAGCTGTAGAGTTGTCCGTATACAAAACACCACCTAAAATATTACCATGTTCATTAGTTTCAAGAAAAGTACTGCTATGATATGTAACTCCTAACTTATCACGTAACTCACGCATCAACACAGAGTTTAAACCCATACCGCCAAGTGCATAATTTAAAAGGTATACTTTGTAGTAATTAGGATCATTTATAGCAGTTCCTTCTTGCCCAAAAAATACAATACTTTGTGGAATATCCATAAAAACATGATTGTTTTTTTCTGAAGTGATCATACTAGCACTTTCAATCTTATAGGCTGGTTCCTCTGGTTTAAGAGGCAATTTTGATAAATAGTTATCAACCAACTCGCTTAATTCTTGTGATTTTACTGAGCCAACAATACTAATAACCATCCCTTCTTGATTAAAATTTTTTCCTACATACTTTATAGCGTCATCTCGTGTAATATTCTTTACAGTGTCTATTAATCCATATTTAGCATTTGCATAAGGATGTTGATTAAATAATGACCTATCCAATCCGCTTTTTGCTATAAATCCAGGTTCCTCTTCAAGTTTTTTGATTAGGACAGCTTGCATTTCTTGTATTCTCTTAAAGCCGTCATCATTAAGGTGAGGCTTAAGTAAGTAGTCACTCAGCAGAGACATTGCATCAGATAAATTTTCAGACAAAGTATCCAAATACACATGAAAATATTCTCTACTGACATCAGAAGACAATCTTATTCCTTTGTTATTAAGCTTTTTTGCAAATTCTCGAACATCGTTTTCACCTGCACCTTCATGAAGAAGTGAAGAGACAAAAGTAGCAAGTCCTTGCTTTTCTTTTCCATCATATGCATAACCAGAGTTTTTAAATGCAATCTCTAAAGAGATAATTGGTAAATCACGATTCTCTACAAATAAAAATTTTAAACCCTTATTTGTGGTAACTTCTTTTACTTTAACATTTACATCACCAGAATAAAAACCAGTGCAAAAAAACAATAAGAAAAGTAATAATATTTTATTATGCATTATTATCGTCTCCTTTAGGAAGTAAATAACCAACTAACTTAGCACCAGAAAAAATAGAGTGAACCTCTGCATTTATACTATTTATATCAATATCATTCAATTTTTTGTAAGCTATATCTATATCTTCAATTGGAACATCCAATGCTAAATTAGCACCATAAAAATATGCTATAGATGTTAAATCATTTAGGTCATAAATTTTTTCTGCTTTATACCTATATTTTGCATTTTGTAATTCCTCACTAGATACGCCACTACTCATAAAATTAGCAATAGACTCATTAAGTGCATTTTCTACTTCTTGTATGGATATTCCACTTTTAGGAAGCACTGTAATTTTCATTAAGCTATCACCATATACCATTTCATCATAACCAGCATTAACACTAACAGCTAAGTTTTTATTCAAGACTAAATCTTCATATAATTTACTAGACATTCCACCACCTAAAATATCAGCTATTAAACTAACCTTAAGATAGTTTTCACCAGTTACTTTACTTGGAGCTTTATACATAAAAAATAACTCTGGTTCTTGTACTCCATAGCTATCTAAAGTTACAGTTATATTAGTGTTGTGCTTTGGTTCAAGTTTAGGAAAACGCTGGGTTACAGGACCAGATTCTATAGATCCATAATGCCTTTCCACCAGATCTAATGCATCATCAACTTTAACATCACCAACAATTACTAATATAGCATTATTTGGATAGTAATATTTATTATAAAAGCTTACTGCATCATCCTTGCTTAAAGAATTAATCTCATTCTCCCAACCTGCAACTGGCCTGCCATAATTATTACGATAAAATGCACTTTCCATCTCTTCAATCAATATTTCCCTAGGAGAATTTTCAATCCTCATCTTCCTTTCTTCTAATACAATATTGTGTTCCTTTTCTGCTCCTTCATCTGTAATGTTTAAATTGCGCATCCTATCAGCTTCAATTTCCATAACTAAACTGAGGTCTTTTTTCCTAACTAGTTCATGATAGACGGTAAAATCAGAAGAAGTTCCGGCATTGTAATTACCACCTATACTTCCTATAGTTGCAGATACGTCTTGAAATTTCTCAGTACCTTTAAACATTAAATGTTCCAAATAATGAGCAAGTCCTGATTTGCCAACTGGATCATCAGCTCCTCCAACTTTATACCATACCATATGCATTACCGCTGGAATCCGGTGATTGGAAATAACATAAACTTCCATACCATTCTCTAATCTTGCATGATTTACTTTTATATCAAGTGCAAAGGCTGATTGACTGACAGTTAAGAACAATAAGAAGGTAAATAATTTATGCCACATCTTAAGATTTAAGTATACACTGAAATCTTTATACTAACCATAAAGTAAAAACACAATAGTTTTTGTTATACTTTTCGAACTAAATCATAAATATACCATTTAAAGATTAATAAAAACATTCCCACGATTATAAAAGAATCTGCAAGATTAAAAGTAGGCCAATGCCACTTCATAATTTTTATATCTATAAAATCATAAACTGCGCTCCAGTAAACCCTATCAATAAGATTACCCATAGCACCACCAATTATCAGGCTAAAACTAAAGCGGACAAATTTATTACGTGATCTATATAAAATATAAGTGAATATACAAGTTATGATAATTGAGGATAATGAAAAAATAATATTATTTCTTGGCAAATTATCGAATAAACCGAAGCTAATGCCAGAATTCCAAACTTCTATAAATTTTAAAAAACTACAAATTTCAATTACATCATTACTTTTAAGCAATAATCTAATAAAAAACTTACTTGCTTGATCAATAATCACAGCAAAAGATATAACAAATGGATACAGCATTGTCATAAACTAACCTTAAACCTATGTGCCTCTATTATATCAGAATATATTTGTTTTTTTAATTCTTCAACATTATCAAATTTTTTTTCTGGCCGTAAAAACTTTAAAAGCTCTATTTTTACCGCACAATTATATAAATTACCACTAAAATCAAGTATATGCATCTCTAATATTGGCTTTTCAAAAGCTCCAAAGGTTGGCCTAACACCTATATTTACTAGTCCATAAAAATAATTGTTATCATGTGTAACCTTGGCAAAATACACACCAAACTTTGGTTTAATCATATCATCGCCAATACTTAAGTTTATAGTAGGAAACCCTATTTTTTTGCCCCTACCTACTCCCTTTGCTACTACACCATCTATATTATAAGGCCTACCAAGTAATTTATTTGCAAGATCAATGTTTCCGTTTACCAAGCATTCTCTAATCAATGATGAAGAACAAATCATATTTTCTTCTATAACTAACGAGTCAAGTTCGGTAATGTGATAATTATAGGCAGTAGAGAAATGCTTAATTAGCTTTAAATTACCTAAACGTTTATAACCAAAAGCACACTCATGACCGGTAACTATATGCTTTATCCTGCAACTACTAACTAATACTTCTTGAACAAAATATTCTGGGCTCATTTTGGCAAAATCTTGATCAAAATTTACAACGTACAAATAATCTATATTATAGCTCTCTATTAGCTCAATTTTTTGCTTTAAATCTGTTAGCCTGAAATCTTTTTTATTAAATAAGGCAGTAGCAGGATGAGGTTCAAAAGTCAATATAGCAGTAGGGATCTTCTTTTTTATAGATAAATTTTTAACAGTGGATATAACATGACTATGACCTAAGTGAACACCATCAAAATTTCCAAATGCTAGAACTACTTCTTCACCATTGTATCCCTTATAGCCATGAATTATTTCCATAATTGTATTTTCAATAATAAGTATTTATAATCAAGTCACTTTAAAAAGTAAAATGGAGAATGGTATTATGACAGTTATAATATATGCAAAAGAAAGATGTCCTTATTGTCTCAGAGCAGAAGCTATATTCGCAGAAAGGAGGATAGAATATGTAAAATGCATTGTTCCAAATAGCGATAGTTAGAGGAAAATGATTGAAAAGACTCATGGTGTAAAAGATATAAAAACAGTCCCACAAATATTTATTAATGACAAACATGTTGGTGGCTATGATAGATTACATGAGCTAAATAAATCTGGTGAATTAGATATAATGTTGCAGAATGAGGTTCAAAAGTTAATATAGCAGCAGAAACTTTCTTTCCATGATAATTAATTGTATTTTAAATAATAGGTATTTATAATCACGTCACTTTAAAAAGTAAAATGAGGACTAATATTATGGCAATTACAATACATGCAAAACCAGTTGTAATATATACAATAGAAGGATGCCGTTGGTGTATCAAAGCAAAGGCTTTACTTGATGCAAAACACATAGAATATCAAGAGGTTATTGTAAGAATAAATGACTTGAGCAACGAGATAGTGAAAAAATTTCAGGGTGCTACAACAGTTCCACAAATATTTATCGATGATGAGCATATTGGTGGATATGATAAACTACATGAGCTAGATAAGTCTGGTGAGTTAGATAAAATGTTACAAGCTAACAATAGCGATTTTAGCAATCAAACCATTGATAGCACAGACGAATCTGGATATGATTCAGATGAACTTGATTTATTAGATACAACATCGCAAAGCGATAATGACATATTATAATTCATTGTAACTTCTAGAAAATAAGTAATGTATAGAAATTTATATATTACCTAAACAGAGTTTGTTATAAATTAAAACCGAGTCCAAGTAGATACATTTCTGCAGAGTCAGATCTACTGGACTTGGGTTTAAAGTATCTTACTGTTTTAAAAACTTGCTTTAACTCGTTATAAAAAGCTTTTTCATATTCACCTTGTAATATTTTTACTACGAGCTTTCCATCTCTATCTAAAAACTGTTTAGCAATTTCAAACGCTGCTTCGCAGAGACTAATAATTCTAATATGATCTGTTCTATTACAACCACAAGACTGTGAAGCCATATCAGAAAGTATTACATCAAATTTATGAGATCCAAATTTATCATATAAAATTGATATTTCACTAATAATATCACACTGTACAAATTTCACATTCTTAATATCTTCAATTTTTTTAATATCAATGGCAAAAACTAGACCTTGATCGTTTCGAATTATTCTTTGTGCTACAACTTGTGACCAACCACCAGGGTACGCACCTAAATCAATCACTTTATGACATGCTTTAAATAATTGAAACTTATCATCTATCTCAATTAACTTATAAGCAGAACGTGACCTATACCCACTTTTGCATGCATCTTTAACATATTGATCATTAAAATGACGAGATAGCCATCTAGTAGATGATATTTTCCTTCCTTTTGCAGTTTTAACTTTTACTCTTATTTAAATCCTCCACTCAATTATATTTTTATATCTTAAGAAATTTAGGTAGATTTTATTCCTTGCATAATTATTATTTCAAATGTTGCTGGGATATAGTTACCATCTTGTGAAAAATTATCTATATAAAATTTTTCAATTTCAGCAATTAAACCTATAGATAAAGAATTTTTATTTCTTGAATATAGCATATTAGTTTCGCCCATACCTCTTAAATCATAAAATAAGTCATATATATTTTTATACTCAGCAATTATAGTATATATATCTATTATTGAATTTAAAAATCTGCTTTGCTGTAATAAATTAATAGCATCTCTTGCATTGATAAAAGGTATAATTCTTGATTCAACTGCACCAGATTTTAACTCAACGTTCAATATAGATTGACGCAGTTCATTTAAAGTTTTAAGGCCAAACAAAGTACCGATAAATATACCATCTTTTTTTAGAATATTATTAATTTGTAATAAAACATTTGGTAAGTTATTAACACAATGTAATGACATTGCATTTATTACAACATTAAATGTTTTTTCTGCAAACGGCAGGAACTCTTCATCAAGTACAACTCTTTTGCCATATTTTATTTCATTTACTGTACTATAAGAAATGTCACACTGAAACACTTCCTTTTTAAAATTGCGGTTATTTTGCTGTAAAAGATTAATTAACTGACCACTTCTACAACCTAAGTTAAGTATCTTATCACCATTATTTAATAAAATACTTAACTTTTCAAAAACAATATCAACTATTTCGTTAAATAAAAAATCACATTTCTTATTAGAATGAGCTGCTCTATTTCTATTCTGTCTGTATAAATTTCGATCGAACACCTTATTAGGCATAGTTCTGCTAAAAATTACACTACTTGTTATAAAAACAGAGCATCACATTTTTTATTAGAAAAATTTTGGTTTTCTAGGACCAGAAGCATCCCTATCACCAAAACGAACATTACCATCACGAGGTTTATTCCCTGAAAAAGAACTTCGCCTTTTATCACCATCGCTCCTACTACCACCGTCACTTCTACTACCGTAACTTCTACTACCGCCATCACTTCTGCTGCCACTGTCACTTCTACCACCACCAAATCTATTATTAGGTCTGCGTTCATAAGAGCCGTTATTAGAGAAATTACTTTTATCTCTTGTAAAACTCCTCGGTGCTTCAAAAAGTTCACCCTCAAATAATTCTCCTGTATCTTGGTTTACCCTGCGCATAGATAACTTAAAACGATCACGTTCTATTCCAATAACCGAAGCCTTAACTATATCCCCTACTTTTAAAAACTCATCTATTGAGTCTATACGTTTATTCGCTATTTCACTAATATGTATAATTCCTTCTTTTGAACCTAAAAATTCAACATACACAATAGATCTTTCTATAACAACAACCTTCACTTCATATACAGACCCAATTTGTGGTTCTGTTACAATATTAACAACCATTTCTTTAGCAACTTCTGCCAATTGATTAGTTGATGCGAGAATTGTTACCATACCATTATCTTCTATCTCAATCTTTGCTCCACTTTTGTAAGATATATCTTTGATATTTTTACCGCCAGCACCTATAACGTTACGAATCTTGTTTTTATCTATAAAGAAAGATGTTATCTTAGGAGCATGTTCTTTAATATTATTATTTGGCTTTGATATAACGCTATCCATTTTGCTCATTATATGCAATCTACCTTCTTTAGCTTGCACCAATGATTCTTTAATGATATTGAAATCTATACCAGAAATTTTCATATCCATCTGCAATGCTGTGATTCCTGCTTTAGTACCTGCAACTTTAAAATCCATATCACCTAAATAATCTTCATCACCTAATATATCAGAAAGAATTGCATAATTATTATTATCTTCTTTAATCAGTCCCATAGCAATACCCGCAACAGCAGACTTAATTGGAACACCAGTATCCATAAGAGCAAGCGATGCACCACAAACAGTTGCCATAGATGAAGAACCATCAGACTCTGTAATCTCAGATACTACCCTAATTGTATATGGAAAATCTGATTTAGCAGGTAAAACAGGATGTATAGCACGCCATGCCAGCTTGCCATGACCAATTTCTCTTCTCCCTGGTGCACGCAAAGCTGCAACTTCACCTACAGCATAAGAAGGAAAATTATAGTGAAGCATAAAATGCTCACGCCTATCTCCTTCAAGGTCATCAACAACTTGCTCATCTTGAGAAGCACCAAGAGCTGTAACAACCAATGCTTGAGTATTTCCTCTAGTAAAAAGAGCAGAGCCATGAGTTTTTGGTAAAATATCAACTTCAACGTCTATTGAGCGTATTTCAGTAGAAGAACGTCCATCTATCCTCTTACCTGTAGAAATAACCATATTGCGAACTAATGATCTTTCAAAACTCTTTATTACGCAAGATATAAGCTGTTTATCCTGTCCTTTCTCTATAAATGCTTCCAATACACTATTTCTAACATTTTCTAATGCTTCTACCCTATCCTTTTTTATAACATTTGTATAAGCACGAGTAAAATCATCTTGATATGCCTCTTTAATTTCATTAATGATATTATCCTTAGTAATATTATTATCTTCACTATCAGAAATAAAGGTAACAGGCTTTACCCCAGCTTTATCAGCAAAATCCTTTATAAACTTAATTACAGATTGACATTCTTGATGACCAAACTTGATAGCTTCAAGCATTTGATCTTCAGACAACTCTTTTGCTTCAGATTCAACCATAAGTACCGAATCTTGGTTACCAGATAAAAATAAGTCTAAGCTGCTTGATGATGATTGCTTCACTGATGGATTAAGCACATAACTATAGTTATTATTCTTGTCAGAGCAATAACCAACTCTTGCTCCAGCAAGGCCTCCATTAAACGGTACGCCAGAAATAGCTATAGCAGCGGCAGCACCAATCAATGCCGGTACTTCTGGAGAATTCACCATATCATAAGTTAATAAATTACATATTATACTTACCTCATTATGAAAATTTTCTTGGAATAACGGCCTTACACTCCTATCTATTAAACGAGAAATTAAAGTTTCTCTATCAGAAGGCTTACCTTCACGCTTGAAAAAACCACCAGGGATCTTGCCTGTAGCATAACTTTTTGAAACAAATTGTACAGTCAACGGCAAGAAATCAACACTTTCTTTTACTGGCCCGATTACAATTGTCACTAATATAGAAGTATCTCCATAGTTTACAATTACTGAACCATTTGCTTGACGCGCTACTTTTCCATTCTCTAGAGACAGAGTACGACCACCCCATTCCATAGATTCTTTTGTCACTTTAAACATATCTTGTGTCATATATTCCTCTAATAATTACTACTTTCTAATGCCTAACCTTGCTATTAACTTTTGATAAGCTTCATTACCAAACTTATGTTTTATATAGTTTAAGTGTTTACGCCTTCTACCTATTAGAATCAATAAACCACGTCTAGAATGAAAATCTTTCTTATGCGTCTTAAAATGATTGGTTAGATTACTAATTCTCTCGCTCAAAATTGCACACTGGACAAAAGATGAACCTGTATCGTTTTTTACAACACAGTATTCACTAATTAACTCACTTTTCTTCTCAGAGGTTATCGACATATAAAACATCTCACTTTATTAAATAATAAAAACATGAATGCCCTTTAAGGGTTACTTAACTAATTTATGAATTGCAAAGACAAGTCACTAATGATAATACAAGTATCATATTTTTGTAAGGTGTACAAGTTATTTGATGTTAGATCATCATTTTTATTATTTAAATAAGTTTTGAAAGAAATTTACTTGTTCATAAAGATAAAAATTTATAGAATTTTCCAGCACATTTTATGCTCTTGCCAGCACTTATTATTATTTGCGTTCAAACAAATTTCAAGCAAACAATTAATAAAAAATTTATCAACACCTAGTGTAGGAATGCGGTAGTAGTATTGATTAGGCATTATTTTTTTATATTCTATATCTAATTCCACCAAAGTTTCACAGTGTTCAGAAACAAACGCAACAGGAACTAAAACCACTGGTACTCTGTCGTTTTTAGCACGAAGTAATTCATTTTCAGTACTGGGTTCTAACCATTTTATAGGACCAATTTTACTCTGATAACATATATTCCAGTCTAAATCTTTAATATTTAGAGACTCAACTATAAGTTCACTTGTCTTTTTTACCTGCCATGCATATGGATCACCTTTTTTAATAACACTAACAGGTAGACTATGAGCTGAAAACAAAACCCTTGGCTTGCCAAGCGTACTAGCTAATTTATAATGCTTAGTTATTAAGTTATGATGAGCTTTTATAAAGTTTTCATTATTATAATAACAACAAACTGTCTTTGTAACAAAGTCGAAGCTATAACGTGAGACAGCTCTCTGCCAATTTTCAATAGCAGATAAAGTTGTAGTAGTGGAGTATTGTGGATATAATGGTAGAAGAATGACTTCACTTGGGCTAAATTTATCAACATTTTGCACAACTTCATCAGCAAATGGAGATGAATAACGCATACAAACAAAAATTTTGTAATTATTAGCATGATTTTTATTTAATTCATCTTCCAGCTCTTTTGCCTGAATTTCTGTCATTTGCAAAATTGGTGATTTACCACCTATCTGTTTATATATTTCTGTTGCTGTCTTAACTCGTTTTTTAGAAATCAGCTTTGCTACAAAAAATCTTAATGGATTTGGTAAATTAATTATTCTCTTATCATAAAAAAGATTGAATAAAAAAGGCTCTATATCCTCTAAAGAAGAAGGCCCACCTAAATTAAACAAAACTACAGCTATTTTCTTTTTATACACTACAACATGTAGATTCTGGAGTTCCTATAAACTCAGCCACTGTATCATCTATACAGGCAAAAGGAGAACTCATATTTTTACAAACTTGATAATGACTATTTACAAAAATCATTATTGGAAACAAAGCTATATCAACGGAGTTTCGAATAAACCCATAAAATAAATGTCCTGAACGCTGCATATTGCTTCTAGTTGCAACAAACTTGTTCTTACTGTTACAACAAGTTAGCAAATCAAAAGGAAAATTGAAAATTGCCTCACCAAGTTCTACAATAGATAAAGATAGCATAGTAGTAGCCTGCAATAATTTTAAAGGTAATGTGATAAAATTCAGCAAAACCAATAAAATAAAATCTCGTCTTGAGGGGATATTGTACTTATCTTTACTACCATCAGCCTGATCAGGAAAATTAAACATTAAATTTCCATTTTCTTTATCATAAATTGGATAACGAATATCATCCTGTTTAAAACTATCTGTTATTTGTTGCGAATTATAGCAAGAAAGACGCTCAGTCAATTTCTCACGCAGGCAAAAAGTCCTCACAATAAAACAGGCTGTTATCATTAAAGTAATGCAGGCAAAAGTGCAATATAAATACAAGTGGTCTTTTAAAATGCTATTTACACCTAGAATTTTTGGCAATCCAAAACATATAAGTGGCATAATAATGACAACTTCAAAAAAAGGAATGAGATTTCTCTTCATTGCAAAAGCAGCGCCCTTTCTCATGGTATCGTATTTTTTAGCTAAGGGTTGAGACCGGTTCTTATCGCTATGTTTAAAAAAAAAATAATGTAGAGAGTAATTAATGTAACTTATAAACGCCAGCTCAAATGTAAAATAGCCTTTTACACCACAAAAGACAGATGCCTTAATGTGACTGAAAAATGTAGAAACTCTATTTTTATCCACAGAATCAGTTTGTTTTTCCTCTATGCAACAACTATTAGACATATACATTACTGACTAACAACCCTTGAAGTAAGTATATTATATACTAATTTTAAGCACAATGAAAAAAAATCTCTTTTAAAATTGAAAATTTATAATAAAATAATATTTTAACTAATAAAAGGATATATCTTGAGTGAAATCACTCTTTCTATTTTAAAACCCGACGTGATAAAACGTAACATCACAGGCAAAGTAATTTCATATATCGAACAAGCAGGATTAAAAATCATTGCTCAGAAAAGAATGTTACTGACAAAAAAGCAGGCAGAATTATTTTATGCAATTCATAAGGAAAGGTCTTTTTTCCCTGATCTTATTGAATTTATTACTTCTGGTCCTGTTATTGTACAAGTTCTCTCAGGAGAAAGTGCTATAAGTAAATATAGAACTATTATGGGAGCAACGGATCCAAAACAGGCAGATAAAGGAACAATTAGGGGCGATTTTGCAGATAATATTGATGCTAATTGTGTGCATGGTTCTGACAACATTGACAATGCCGAAAAAGAAGTTGCTTTTTTCTTTGCAAAGTATGAATTAATGGAAGTTTAAACATAATAAAAACATCTAATATCAATTTAATAACTTTGCTATATAATGATTATTGTACCTACAGCAGATCCTATAGAGCTCTTTAACACTTGGTACAAAGAGGTTTTAAATTTACAAATTAAAGAACCAACTTCAATGGTGCTTGCAACCTGTAGTAAAGATTGTATTCCATCTGCAAGAGTTGTCTTACTTAAGGAATATAGCAAAGAAGGGTTTGTTTTTTTTACTAATGTAAATAGCAGTAAAGGAAAAGAATTAACAGAAAATCCAAGAGCAGCATTAGTTTTTTATTGGATGGAACTTTCTAAACAAGTGCGAATTGAAGGTAGAGTAGAGCTGTTGGAGAATAGTAAAGCTGACAATTACTATGCTTCACGTTCACGCGAGAGTCAGATTAATGCTTGGTGTTCAAAACAGTCAAGTATTTTAGAAGATTGGCAATCTTTCGAAAACAAAATGAAACTAATGACAGAAAAATTTAATGGCAAGTTAATTACAAAACCGGATTCTTGGGTAGGATTTTGTATTGTACCAGAAGCTATAGAGTTTTGGCAAGAAGGCGAGCACAGAAACCACACCCGCTATAAATACCAATTGACTAAGAATAATAATTGGAAAGTAGATCAGTTATATCCATAATTTCACATCTATACAACTCAACCCTAGAGAAAATTAAGTACGATACTATTCAACAACTAGTTAAGTAAAGCAGTATAAAATAACTAAAAGAAAATAATAAACTGCCTTACCAAACTTTTTTGTATTAGCTATAAATAAATATTGTACCAACGCTAAATTGTGAAACTATTACCACAGCCACATCTAGACTTAGCCAAAGGATTTTTGATAATAAACCCAGATCCATTCAAGTCTTCAATATAATCTACTACTGAATTTTTTAAAAACTGAGCTGAGTTATTATCTATAAGTAAGACTGTTTTACCAGTTTCATCATTTATTGTAATATCAGATGCATCAAACTGATCTTCATCTTCGTCATCGTAGTCAAAATCATCATCATCTTCTATATCGCAGTCATCATCGTCGTCATCACTTGCGTTACAACTCAATGTTTTGTGGGATTCATCCATTTTAAAATTATACTGAAACCCTGAACACCCTCCACCAGATACTAGAACGCGCAAAGCAGCATTAGAATTACTTTCTTTTTCTATAAGAGAGTACACCTTCTTAACTGCATTTTCAGTTAAAGTTATATTATAACCTGTATTAAAACTTGACATAAACATCCCATTTAATTTATTAATTAAACTATTAATTATAATACGCACTTCAAACAATGTCAAACCAAAATATTTTGTCAAGCTTTGCTTGTTCATTTAATAAAACAAAAGGAAGATTTTTTCATGAAGAAGATGATAAATACCGTACTTGTTTTCAGCGTGACAGGGATCGCATTATTCATTCTGGAGCATTTCGTAAGTTAGAATACAAAACACAGGTATTTGTTAACTATCAAGGTGATTATTATCGTACAAGGCTAACTCATAGTCTAGAAGTAGCACAAGTAGCCCGCTCTATATGTAAAAGATTAGGTTTAAACGAGGATATTGCAGAAGCAATATCTTTAGCTCATGATTTAGGGCATACCCCTTTTGGTCATGCAGGTGAAGATGCTTTGAACGAGGTAACGAAAAATTTTATTGGCTTTGATCATAATGTGCAATCTTTGAGAATTTTAACATATCTTGAGCAACGATATATTCATTTTGATGGCATCAATCTCACTTGGGAAGTTTTAGAAGGTATTGCAAAACACAACGGTCCTTTGCTTGGATCTAATGCAAAATCTTTAACTACTAATCAGCTAATGCTTGAATATCATGATAAGTACGATTTAAAACTTGAAGAATTTTCAAATGCTGAAGCACAGGTCGCTGCAATTTCTGATGATATAGCCTATAATGCTCATGATTTAGATGATGGATTAAGAGCAAAGTTTTTCACCATTGAGGATATATTTACTCTTCCTTTATTTGGTAAGTTACTTCAAGAAATTTTAGATAAACATCCAGACTTGCCTAAAAATAAAGTAATATACGAATTTTTAAGAAGAATGATAAGTCTTATGATTCAAGATATTGTAACACAAGCGCAAAGCAATATTAGTACTTACAGTATTAAAACTTCTGAAGATATCAGAAAGTTAGATAAGTCTTTAGTGCATTTTTCTCCAGAGGTTGCTGCGTACAATAGAGAGTTAAAGAAATTCTTGAGTGACAAGGTGTATAGACATTACAAAATTAATAGAGTAACCAGTAAAGCAAAGCGTATAGTTAAGGATCTTTTTGAAATTTTTCAAAATGAACCAAACATACTACCTACAGAATGGGGCAAGATTGCATTAGATGCAGATGAAAAGAAGCGTTCTATAATAGTCTGTGATTATATTGCTGGGATGACTGATAGATTTGCTATTCAAGAGCATGGAAGAATATTTGACACTGCGTATGAAATGCTATCTTTTTAATATAAGACCATGTTTAAAATCTCAAAACTACCATAGACCTACTACGAATCAGAGGTAAGAAAAAAGAAAGAGTAGTGAGATCAAAATTAAATCAACTAATGCCTCAGATTTACAATACAATATTGAACCTCATGTTGTATTTCATTTGAAAATTACGATAAACGTGTGATTGAATATCTTTATCTCATGAAACGTTTATTTGACCATTTTCCATATTCAACTGCTCCATGGTGCTCCACTATCCACATTACTGCAGCTATAAACTTCCTGTTATCATTTGCACTTCTTCCGCTATCCCCATCTTTCCCAGGTAAACTGTTTTTTCCCATTGTTCATCTCTCAAATCATATATTCCTTCAACTTTTAAAATATACCACTATTGCTTTATATTTCGATAAGGCATGGAAATATTAATAAGATTGATTATTCTCTTATTGTACTAAACTTGGGAGAAAAAGTACGGATTTGGAGTTTGTACTTTAAATCTAATACCGTTTCAAATATTATAAATGTTTTCCTTTTTTTTGGTTTTTTAGTGCAGATTTAACTGATTCTACATTTAATTCGTCTTTTTTATGTTTTGTTTTGTACGGAACCTTGCCTAAAGCCTTTGGATTGCTAAATTTCTGATCCCTTGTATTTAAAGGTGCTTTATCATTGCTGGCATCGACATCTCTAATTACAGCGTTTTTTATGAAATAACGTTGACGTAGCCATTTATAAGCAATTGTAAGAATTACAACTACTATAAGTAGAAGTATTATCCATTTTGTCATTGTTTATTAATATAGATTATTTGACCAAGTTACATTATGGCAGTATCATTTACACTTGCATCATATTTTTCAAAATCTTCCATTGAAGAAACTTGATTAGACGTATTAATTATATCTTCATTTAAAGATCTTTCTTCAAAAATTGATTCTTCCACATGTGCATTGCTTTTATCTAAATGATCTCCAATATTTTTAAATACCTTGGCTAGTTTTTGAACTGGTACATCTTTAATAAATTTACCACATGATTTTATAAAACTTACAACAGGCTCCCTGACTTTATTACTGTAAAACTCATCAACTTTTTTAAAACCTGTTTTTAAATCATCCAGTATTTGTGACATACTTCCCTACTCTACTTATTAAATAGTAGGTTATTATGTTTAGTTATGCTTAAAATCTCAATTTATTTTTTTGTTTGATTTTATATAACTCACTAGTTTTAACAGATTATATCTTTAGATCATCAAATTGATGATCTAAAGAATATGCTAATTTATAATATTGAATGCATAATTTCTGTTGATGTCTCATTGTTATAGTCGAAAGTATTGGATTCAACACCGTTTGTATGGCTTTCAATTGAATGGTCTATATTATCAAAAAAATTATCCCTCGAATCATTTATTTTTGTTATTGTCTCATTGTTGTAGTTGAAAGTATTTGATTCAACATCGTATACATAGCTTTTAAGCGAGCAGTCATTACTATTTTCATTACACATTTCACGTGCTATTTGTAATAGTGTTGACTCTTGTTTTTCTAAAAACTTCATCTCATCTAACCTGAAGTTTATATAATCTTCTGTGAGGTTTTGATAACGTTCTTTCAAATCATTATTATAAAATTTATTAAACTCATATTCAAAATCTCTTTTTAAATCATCAAGTTTTTGTGACATATGTTCTCCATATCTTTGTTAATAATGATTATTATATTTACCTAATTTATAAAATCAATTAAAATTTTAACCTTAGTTTAATCATTGACTTATAAAGCTAATCTATTTTAATAATAACATTGCTTCCGTTAGTTTTAAAGAATGAATTTCTTCTTTTACTTTTTTGCTTTGTTAGTGACTTTATCAGCAGCTTCTGTAGTTTATACAAAAAACCCTGTTCATTCAGTATTATCGCTTATCTTTGCATTTCTTAGTTCTGCAGGTTTATTTATTTTACTTGGTGCTGAACTAATTGCAATGCTTATGATTATTGTCTATGTTGGAGCAGTAGCGGTTTTATTTTTGTTTGTAGTGATGATGTTGGATATTGATTACGCTAGATTACGTCAAGGTTTCGTTAGATACTTTTTTATGGGTATAATATGCTCATCTGCATTTCTTTTTAATGTGTGGTATGTAATTAAAAATTCAGATTTTAAAATTCATAATTCTGTTACCTACATACCAAATGATATTAGTAACGTTGCTGCAATCGGTAGTATAATTTACACTGATTATATGTATACTTTTCATTTAGCAGGAGTTCTGTTATTGGTTGCAATTATTGGTTCAATTACCCTCACGCTTCGAAATAAAGAAGGGGCGCGTAAGCAAAATGCATATAAGCAATCAATGCAATCTTCATCACTAAAAATAGTTAAGGCTAAAACTGGAGAAGGTATAGAATGGAAGACTTAATTAGATCTGGCATAACTTTAAATCATTTTCTTGTTGTTGCAGCTATTCTTTTTACAATTGGGATATGTGGTATTTTTATTAATCGCAAGAGTATTATTAATATTTTGTTATCAATTGAACTGATGCTTTTGGCTGTAAATATTAATTTAGTTGCTTTTTCTGTTTACATTAATGATATAATAGGGCAAATTTTTGTTATGTTTATTTTAACTGTTGCAGCGGCGGAAGCAGCTGTAGGACTAGCAGTATTAGTTGTACATTATAGAAATAGCGGCAACATAAATGTTGAAGACGCTAGTTTGATGAAGAAATAGTATGGTTATAAATATAGCTTTTTACAATTTAATAAATCAGTAACATATTTAGTTATGATTGGTATAGAAATATTTATTACATTTCTTCCATTAATAGGAGGGTTACTTGCTCCTTTGAAGAGAAGTGGGCTTTTTAGCCAAATTATTTCAACAGCTTTTGTAACAATCTCTAGTTTGTTATCGTGGTATTTATTTGTTACTTTTTCTGAAAGCTATACTACAACTCTTTTTCCATGGATTACGATTAGTAATTTAAAAGTAAATTGGGTGTTAAATATAGATAAGTTAACATCTGTAATGCTTATAGTTGTTACAACAGTTTCAATGGTGGTACACCTATATTCCATGGGCTACATGAAGCATGAAATGGGAATATCAAGATTTTTTTCTTATCTTTCATTATTTACCTTTTGCATGCTAATGCTTGTTACAAGTAACAATTTTTTACAACTCTTTTTTGGTTGGGAGGGAGTGGGCTTATGTTCTTATCTGTTAATAGGCTTTTGGTTTCAAAAATATTCAGCCACTAAAGCAGCAATGAAAGCTTTTGTTATCAATAGAATAGGAGATTTTTGTCTATTAATAGGTATAATTTTAATATATTGCTTATTTGGTTCGCTTGATTTTGTAGAAGTATTTGACAGAGCAAGTATAGGTGGTTTACCTATAGTGGAAATGTTTGGTATTAAATTAAATACAATACATATAATATGCATATTACTGTTTATTGGTTGTATGGGAAAATCTGCACAAATTGGGCTGCACACGTGGCTACCTGATGCAATGGAAGGACCAACACCAGTATCCGCTCTTATTCATGCAGCAACAATGGTAACAGCTGGAGTATTTCTTGTTGCTAGATGTTCTCCATTATTTGAATTATCTGCTATAGCTAGAGAAGTTATAATAGTAATTGGTTCTCTTACTTGTTTTTTTGCAGCAACTGTTGCAGTTGCTCAAAATGATATAAAAAAGATTATAGCTTATTCAACGTGCAGTCAATTAGGGTATATGTTTATTGCTTGTGGCGTATCAGCATATAATATAGGCGTTTTTCATCTGATGACACATGCCTTTTTTAAGGCACTTCTTTTCTTATGTGCTGGAAATGTTATTCATTCAATGCATCATGAACAGGATATCCGTATGATGGGTGGCTGTTGGAGAAAAATACCATTTACCTATGTGTTTATGTGGATAGGATCTCTAGCACTTGCTGGTATATTTCCATTTGCCGGCTTTTACTCAAAAGACTTAATTATTGAAAGTGCATATCATGTAAGTAAATTTGCCTTCGTAATTAGTGTGATAGTTGCTTTCTTGACGTCATTTTATTCATGGAGGTTGATATTTTTAGTATTTCATGGTAAGGAAAAAAGTAAAGAAGTGCATGAGTCACCAAAAATTATGCTTATTCCACTGTTAATTCTTGCATTTGGTTCAATTTTTTCTGGTATATGGGGAGAAAACATTTTATCAATTACAGATGTCTCTTTTTGGAAAGATAGTATATCACTGACAAATAGTGAGCATAGTGTTAGTATATATATAAAGTTATTGCCTATATTGTTTAGCTTAGCTGGAATATTTTTTGCATATCTAATTTATATTGTAAACTTATTTAAAAATATCAAAAACAGATTTTTATTAAATTTTTTGCGTAATAAATGGTATTTTGATGAAATATATGAATATTTGTTTGTCAAACCAGTAAGGTTAATTGCTGTAGTCTTGTGGAAGTTTGTAGATGTAAAGGTTATTGATTTCTTTGGATTAGGTAGCGTTATTGGATTGGCTGAAAATAGTTCAGTAAATAGCCTAAAATTACAGACTGGTCGCATATTTGACTATGCTGTTATTATGGTTTTTGGGTTGATAATTGGTATGTTTTATATAATTTTTTGGGTTTAAAACAGATTGTGTTATTTATAATGATGATCAGCCCTCTGTTTGGGGCACTTATATTATTACTTACAAGGTTTGATGACAAATCACTATGCATGAAGCTTTTGCCATTATTTTTTTCTACAGCTACTTTCTTAGTTAGTATCATAATTGCAGCCAAGTTTGATTATAAAATAAGTAGTTTTCAATTTGCTCAGCACTTAGGTAACAGCGTTGTATTTGGCATTGATGGTATTTCACTACCTCTTGTTTTGCTTACTACTTTATTATTTCCTCTATGCATTGTATATAGTTTAAAGATTAATTTCCCTTATGTTAAAGCCTATATGGCATTGTTTTTATTACTTGAGAGCTTGGTGATTGGATTTTTTATATCTCTCAACATGATAATGTTTTATATATTATTTGAAGCTGTTTTAGTGCCAATGTTTTTAATTATTGGGGTATGGGGAAGTAAAAATAGAGTATATGCTGCATTTAAATTGTTCCTCTATACATTTGCTGGTTCTCTATTGTTTTTAGTAGCAGTGATATATATATATGCTACTTATTCTACGGGTGATATACAGGAGTTGGTAAATATTTTACCTCAATCTAGCTTGAATGTACAAAAGTGGCTTTGGCTTGCATTCTTTGTGTCATTTGCTGTTAAAATTCCGATGTTTCCTTTTCATACATGGTTGCCTGATGCTCATGTGCAAGCACCAACAACAGGATCTGTGATTTTAGCTGGCTTACTTATTAAAATGGGAGCTTATGGGTTTTTAAGATTTTCATTGCCTATGTTACCAGAAGCAAGCTTATACTTTGCCAATTTTGTCATTACTTTAAGTATAATAGCTGCAATATATGCTTCTCTCATTGCTTTTGCACAAAAAGATATAAAAAAATTGATAGCATATTCTTCCATAGCGCATATGGGGTTTGTCACTGCTGGAATTTTTTCTTTCAATGAAGAAGGAATCTCTGGTGCTATCTTTCAAATGATTAGTCATGGTTTAATTTCTTCAGCACTATTCTTGTGTATTGGTATGCTATATAATAGAACTAATACTTTAAATATAGCTAAATATGGTGGAGTGGCAGAAACAATGCCACTGTTTGCCTTAATGTTTGTTGTATTTTCTCTGGCAGCAATAGGCTTGCCTGGAACCTCTGGTTTTGCTAGTGAATTCCTATGCATACTTGGAGTATTTAAAAGCGTTAGATTTATTGCTGCATTCATTGCTTTAGCAACTATTTTAAGCGCTGTATATATGCTTTATTTGTGCAAAAGAGTTATATGGGGTGTAAATACATCTCCTTCACTTACAAAAGATATAAGTAAAGTTGAGTTATTTGTCTTACTTCCTTTAGCAATTTTGACTTTACTTTTAGGAGTCTATCCAACATTCTTACTCATGTATTTAAAGCCAGTTGTAAACAAGTTGTTATGTTTTAATCTATGAGTGATTTCTTATATATATTACCAGAGGTGTTTCTTGTTATATCATCAATGGTATTGTTACTTCTTGGTAAAATTTTAAATCGCCGTTTTATTCATTTATCTTCATTTATATGTGTAGTTATCACTGCAGTTATTTTGATTATAACTTGCAAAAGCGATCAAATTTTTATTTTCAACTCACTACTAAAATTAAACTTTTATATACATTTATCACAAATTTTAATCTTAATCTTAGGAGCAATAATACTCCTAATGCTGCTCATATCAAAATATGATTATTGCTATGAATTTCCAATAATAATTCTCTTTTCTTTATTTAGTATGGTAACGATAGTTACAGCAAATGATCTTATCTCTTTCTATTTAGCGTTTGAATTGCAAAGTATTACTTTATATGTACTTGCTTGTTTTGAGAGAAAGTCAGTTTATTCATCTGAAGCAGGGGTAAAATATTTTACTCTTGGTGCTTTATCATCTTGTATAATGCTCTATGGGATATCTTTAATTTATGGCTATACAGGAAAAACAAATTTTACTGCTTTAATAACATTTCTTAATAATCATGAAACGTTATCACTTGGAATAGTCTTAGGAATAGTGCTAATTTTGTTTAGTATATGCTTTAAAATATCTATCGCTCCTTTCCACTTATGGACTCCTGACGTTTATCATGGTTCTCCCACGATTGTTACAGCATTTTTTGCTATAGCTCCAAAAGCCACATTTGTAACTCTTCTAATTAGGTTACTGAGTGTAGAATTTGCAAGTATAGCACAATATTGGCAGCACATTCTAATATTTTTTGGGGCTTTATCTGTTGCTATATCTGCTCTTGGAGCTATGCATCAACAAAATTTAAAAAGGCTTTTTGCTTATAGTGCAATAGGACATGCAGGATATATGTTAATAGCAATTGCTATCCATACATCAGAAAGTATAGCTAGTGCACTTATATATTTGATAATATATTTAATCATAAATATAGGATTATTCTCATGCTTAATTCAAATTGATGATGACAATTGTAACATTCAGCATTTAGTTGATTTAGGAAGAAAAAATCCTATAATGGCATTCAATCTCTCTATATTAATGCTTTCAATGGCAGGTATTCCACCGATTGCTGGTTTTTTTAGTAAGTTTTATGTACTACTTAGTTTAATTAAATTTGGTTTTATAAAACTATCTGTGATTCTTATGATATTGAGCGTTGTTGCGTGTTATTATTACTTGCGCATTATAAAAATAATATATTTTGATGAAGGTAAATATAATAAAGGTTTAGAAAATAAAGGCTTGCTAATTATTTCCACAATATCAGTAGTGATTAATATATCATTTTTTATATACGTGGAAAGATTGAGAGGAATTATTGATTTTATGATTAATCATACTATTTTCTAAAATGATCAAAGGTTATTGTCTATATCATTACGAAGAATTATCCAGTACTAATTTGGAAGCTATTAAAATGGCAGAAAAAGGTGCTTTAGATGGCACAGTTATACTTGCCAATAAGCAAATTAGCGGCAAAGGCCGTCACGGTAGAAACTGGGTATCTCCTGATGGTAATCTCTATGCTAGTATAATAATTAGAGATAAAACTGATTTAAATCAATTAACACAGTTTACATTTATTACAGCAATTGCAGTTGGCAACACCCTTCTTTCTCTATCAACTGATTTGGACTTAAAGTATAAGTGGCCTAATGATGTGCTGATTAACAATCAAAAAGTAGCAGGAATATTACTAGAGACTAGATCAAATGCAGAATGGTTAGTTATAGGAGTTGGCATTAACATTTTATCTTCTCCTGAATATGCGACTTCTCTTCATCAAGTTTGTAATCTGGGTATATCAAACCTAACTTTGCTTGAAAAATTAATTAGTAATTTTGATAAAGTAAGACAGAAATGGTTATTGGAAGGGTTTTTACCAATAAGAAAAATGTGGCTTGAAAGGGCGTATATGCTAGGTAATCAGATTAGTGTCAGTATAGGTAATGATCTATATAGTGGTATATTCTCTGATATAAGCCCAGAAGGGAAAATAGTTATATGTTCTAATAATAATCTGATTTCACTTGAATCAGGTGAAGTTTTTTATTAAAGTTTAATTTAAAAGGTTAATTTATATGCATAATTGGTATGTGATTATTGCTTATTTAATAAGTTTTATTTTAATTAGTGGTGAGGTCTTTTTTGTTTCGTTTAGATATATGAAAAATAAAAAAACATTAGAGCACATGAAAAGAAATAATGAAAAAAAGACATAAAAGGCTTTTATCAATTACAATTTTATTTTGTATACTGAGTCTTATATTTTTTTTTATTCTCAATAAGCTAAAGGAAAATATTTCTTTTTTCTATACTGTAAGTGAAGCTATACATTTGCCTATAGACAATAGAATAATTCGTATTGGTGGCATGGTAGTAGAAAACAGTATTTACAAAGATAAGGACAATAAAATTACCTTCAAAATTACAGATTTTAGCAATGAAATAAAAGTCGAGTATAATGGCTTACTTCCAGCAATGTTCACTGAGCAAAGTGGCGTTGTGGTGAAGGGAAAAGTAACGCATAATAATACTTTTATTGCTGATGAGTTACTTGCTAAACATGATGAGAAGTATATGCCTAAAAAATATGCAACAATAAAACCAGAGTTTGATTCTATCAATTACCACCAGCTGAAGCTGGTGGTTGTGGTTAATGCTTATAAAAAGTAGACTTCTTTCAAAATTGACAAAGAATTAGAATAAAATCAAACATTTAAAATAGGCATTGTCAAATATAGATAGATGCATAAGACCTGCTGACAGGATGATCTAAATATGATAGAAAAAAGATAAAACATACTTATAGGAAAGAAAAATGAGCTTTAGTTAGCATAATCTAAACAGGAAATTGTCAAGATGTGAAACAGTAGAAGAATGAGAAAAAGTGGTGGAAAAACTGAGTGGAAAAAGCGATGGCTGAATGGAAGCAAGAAAAAAAATGCCATGGAAGAAAATCACATGTTGATACGTTGGAAGATAAAATATTCTGTTGTACTATCGGACTTACATAACGCATCCATTTTTGGGCTACTTATTCAACTTACACAACTCAAATATCTACTGAAGAAAATGGAGCTATTGCTGGCCAGAAAAATAACGATCACAAATGATAGAAGTCAGAAAAAATACTAAAGATTTTGGTTGATGTTATAAATACAGCAGCCAGAAAACGGAAAAAAATCTTACTCTGGAAAGAAGAAAACAACCACGATAAAAACCGAAATTATCGTTGAAGAGAATGGGAAAATTCTATCGATTTCGAAGTCACATCGTGGGAAAATTCATGATTTTAAGATACGAAAACAGGAGAAATTTTTGCCACAAAATAGTGTAAAATACGCCTATTCTGGATATCAAGGTTGGCAGAAATTGCAAAGTAATGTAGTGATTCCATATAAGAAATATAGGAAGAAGCCATTAACTCCAGAACAAAAAGAGCATAATAGAAAGCTTTCGTCGTTTAGGATGAGGATAGAAAACAAGATTCGTGAGATAAAGATATTTAATCTCATGTTTATAGTAATTTTCAGAAAAAATATAATTTGAGATTTAATATTATTGCTGAAATTGTTAATTTAAAGCACAGTTTTTAACTGATCTTTGCTTTGGCCTAACTAATACTTTACTACTAATAGTTCGTTTCGTGTGGGATCTTAATATTAGAGGAATTTGCTATATGATCTAGATATTGGGGTTTTTATCATATTATATACAAAAGAGTGATACTCATTGATCCAGGTAATTTCATTTTGAGTTAAAAGACTGGTATTTATTAGTTTTTTATCCAGTGGCACACATGTTAATTGTTTAAAACCTAAAAATCCTTCTTTTTTTTCCTCTACATACATTAGGTTTTCAATTCGTATGCCGTACTCTCCTAGCTTATAGTATCCTGGCTCATTAGAGAGTATCATGCCTGGTTTAAGGGGAATATTATTATCTTTTGCTATAGCATGTGGACCCTCATGCACAGCAAGATAGCTACCCACTCCATGCCCTGTACTGTGGTTATAATCTAAACTTACTGACCATAGGTGCGTGCGTGCTAATATATCTAACTCTCCCCCAGTTGTTCCAAGTGGAAAAATAGCTCGTGCTATTGCTATATTAGCTTTAAGTACTCTAGTATAGTTATCTATCTGCTCATTTGAAGGTGTACCTATTGCAATTGTCCTTGTTACATCAGTTGTGCCTTCCAGATACTGTCCACCTGAATCTATTAAATACAGTCCACCTTTTTTGATGTGTTTATTTGTTTTTTCATTTGCTCGATAATGAATAATAGCTGCATTTTCAGCAAATGCTGAAATTGTTGGAAAGCTTAAGGATTTAAATAAGTTTTGTTCTTGCCTGAATTCTAGAAGTTTTTCTTCTGCTTTAAGTTCTGTGATATCTTCTTTATTTACGTTTTCTTCTAACCAATTCAGAAAATTTGTAACTGCAATACCATCCTTAATGTGAGCACTAATTGCACCTTGTACCTCAGTATCGTTTTTGGTTGCCTTTGGTAATATGCATGGATCTTTCGCTTCTGTAATATTTTTGCCGTTTAGTAATGTAATAATACTCATTGGTACTGTTTCTGGGTCAATCATTATTGAGCTGATTTTATCTAAAACACTATCTAAACAGATAATATCTAACACTCTTACGTGTCTATCTAATTTTAGTCCTAAAACTGAATCAATTGCGTTTTCTATAAATAAATCTACATGAGAGTTTTTGTATAGAATTGCATGACTGAGAACTACAGGATTATATAGAAAGTCATCATTTCTTAAATTAAGCAGCCATGATATCGACTCAGAATTTGTCAGTAATACTGCATCTTGCTTATCTATCACTTTTGCGATATCTAAACATTTCTGTTGACTGCTTTTACCTGAGTATTGTAGTGGGTGATTAATAATTTTTTGTTTCATTATGAGGGGACGATTCCACAATTCATCTATAGGGTTGTGACTTAACGGCCTTAGCACACAGATATTCTCATATTTTCTAACTTGACTTAAAGTAAATAGTGAAGATGGGTAAGCCAAAATAGTATTTTTTGACAGATTTTCCTCTATCCATTGCCATGGAGTTTTTTTACATGTGTCAAATATCTCATATAGACTTAAGTCAATTTCATAATTTGCTTGCAAAATATATCGTCCATCAGTGAAAAACGGAAACTTGCCTTCCTCCGTAATAATTAAGGTACCGTTTGTACCAGTGAAACCACAGAGCCATTTTAATCTCTGCTTGCTTTCATGCGGATAATCACTTAAATACTCATCTTTATTATGAAGCAAGAATGCGTTTACTTGATTTTCCTTCATTAAGGATCGAAGTTTTGCTAATTTTGTGCGCATGTCTTATTTAATCAGGATATATTATCAATCTATCGTCTTTTATAGTGAAATCAAAATGTTTTAAAAAGCTCATACCAAGTAGGGAAGAAGACATATGGTGTGTGTTAACACTAACTCTCATATTTTTTACTGAAAAACTGCCTACTTTTATTTCTGAAACTTCAACTGATCCAGCTTGTATGATGCCATTTGCAGTCTGATATGTTTTAAAGTTTTTAATTTCTTTTAAGTTAATTCCTATTTTTTGTGCATCTTTAAGTGACAATACAATATCTGTCGCTCCTGTATCTAACAGAAAGGTGATATTATGTTGATTAATCTCTGCTTGAATATAGAAGTGTCCATTTGATGATTGTCTAAACTCGACACTGCCATCTTTTGTAGTATATCCTTTATGCGGTAAGAATACAGCAATGAACTTGCTATTTAATATGTCATTTCGTAAACCGTAAACAGTTGCAACACTTATTATAATTGCTAGCCACACAATGGCATATTTAATTTTAAAGTGTTTACTAGATATAAAACCCAATATTAGAAATACATAGTATAATAGACGCATAATATACCTTATTTTATCTGTACCTACAAATAAAGCAAATACACTAATTTTTACTGAATTAGATCCTTTTTGAAAAAAGATGTTATTGATATTTATAAAGATTTCCATCCGCAGATGAGTAATAAAAAGTGAATATGGAGTCAGTGTTGTCTTTCAACTCAAGTCTAAATTATTACATATACCTGTACTCAAGTAAATTGTGCTGCTTTGAAAGTTCAAAGCAGCTAGTATTAGTTAAGCATGTTCTGTTGATATATAGGTATTGCGTTTGTCACCGTTGTATTGGTTATTGCATGTAGTGGGATTGTTACCCCTTCACCTAAATTTTTGTTCTTAAGCTCGATTTTAAGCTCAGCAAATACTGCACCTGCGTTTTTACCTCGTTCTTCATATTTTTCCTGTTCATTTTTAGAAGGGTCTAATTGTTTCTTAGGTATTGCTCCTATTATCTTAGGTATTGTATGAGGTAAACTTGATGAATCTTCATGCTGCTCCTTTACATCTTCTTTCACTACATGAACTTCTGCTCGCACTTTCTCCATTTTAGGTGATTTCTGTGAACGTTCCTTTGATCCAGATGATCCATCCCATTTTCCTTTTAATGCTTGTTGCATACCTGTGAATTGACCATGTGTTACGTTTATACCAGAATCTGATTGCCCATGATCTTGTAACAGTGGTTCTGTTTCTTCATTCTTACTGTTTATTGTTACTAGACTTTCAGAGCTAATAGTATCTGATTTTGGTCGACTTATCTCACATGCATCATCATTACTTTCAATTAACGATATTTTTTCTTCTGTTGTTGGTAGAGAATGTTTATTGTTATGTGTATGATCATCAGCTTTTTCTTGTGGTTCACCTTCCTCACCTGCACGATAAGTTCCAGTCCTATAACACTTCTTATAATAGCAATTAATAATAGTCCTAACAGCAGTACCAACTCCAATTACAGCTAAAACAGTCCCTACTACTGCTGCTACAATCATACCTATATCAGTATGATCACCTTGCTCAGAAGAGTCATTAGTACTAATACTAGATGTAGTTGTTAATCCAAGAGCAGTAGTGGCTGCAGTTTTAATACTGTATTTACATTCTTCTGTAAGATTACTTTTCTCAATATCTTGTTTTAATTGGATCTGAGAAGATTGAGATCTTTTAATTAATCTTTGAAAATGTTCTATTAATTTTTCTACAGTAAAAGAATTAGTTTTATGATATTTGCGTAACTTTTTACTATTATGAAGCTGTACTACTATAGATCGAATACTTTGATCTCCAATACTACCAGGTTCAAATTCGATCTCACAATTTTGACCATCTTTATAATTGCCCCAAATCTTACTACCGAAGCCTTTGATTGAGGTTGTTAGCATAAATACTCCTTCAGAGCTATCATCTACTCTTCTCAACGCTATCGATTTTCGACCTTCATCATTAAAATTATAATCTGTTATTTTAATCTCTTTATCTCTTGCAAAACCTTTTATTATTGGTTCAATGGTGGTTAAAAAGTTAAAATATCGCTCATGGTTCACTGTAAGGTTTGATGTTTGTCCAAGCATTAAACCATTTCCTGGTTTAGTAGGACCAACTTCCTGTATTGCATTAGTAATGGTTTGATTCTCATTCTTTGTTGAATCAAGCCATTTAGTTACATTTTTAGGTTTTTCTTGGTTACCATCGTTTGTAACTGAACTTGCAGCTTTTCTTTGTCTATGAGTTATATATTTTGGTTTACCCATGCTAATACCTTAATTTATTATAAAAAATTATATTGTTATAGGTGATTTTCAATCAACGCTAGAATTAGTTATTTAGCGAACAACTTTATAATAGTCAACTTAAAATTGAAATTTTATTGAAAAAACTTCAGTTATGAAATAACCGTTAAAAAACAAATTTGCAAAAACTGTATCAAATAAAAGAACTATTCCTCAGTTGCACAGGTATGTGCATAATTTGGTGCTTCTTGAGTAATGATCACATCATGAGTATGGCTTTCTCTCAGTCCTGCTGGTGTTATAGCAACAAATTTACAACCTTCTTTCATTTGTTCTATATTTTTATTACCAGTGTAACCCATGGCAGATTTTAACCCACCAATTAACTGATGGATAATCCCTGATATTGATCCTTTAAAGGGTACTCTACCTTCTACACCTTCTGGAACAAGCTTTATCCGCAGATCTTTATCTTGAAAGTAGCGATCTGCAGACCCTCGTTCCATAGCACTAATTGACCCCATACCACGGTATGCTTTATACGCTCTTCCTTTGTATACTATAATCTCTCCAGGGCTTTCTTCGGTTCCAGCAAATATTGAGCCTATCATCACAGTATCGGCACCAGCAGCTATAGCCTTTGCTATATCTCCTGAATATTTTATCCCTCCATCAGCAATGACCCTAATATTTTTACCTCTACAGCTTTTTGCAATATTCACAATTGCAGAAAACTGTGGTATACCAACCCCTGTTACAATTCTTGTTGTACATATTGAACCAGGACCTATACCAACTTTTACTGTATCAACACCAGCATCAATCAATGCCTCTGCTGCTGCTGTTGTTGCTATATTACCACCTATAATTTGAGCATCTGGATATTTTGCCCTAATATCTTTTATAGTGTTTATAACTTTTAAGGAATGCCCATGAGCTGTATCAACAATAAGCGCATCAACCTCTTCACAGATTAGTGCTTCACATCTTTCAATTACTTCTTTTTCTCCAGTACCAACAGCTGCAGCAACTCTTAAACGACCCTTTTCATCTTTGCAAGAATAGGGATATTTATTAAACTTCTCGATATCTTTAACTGTAATTAAACCTACACAACTAAAATTATTATTAACAACCAAAAGCCTTTCTATCTTATACTGGTGCAAAAGTTTCATAGCCGAATCGCGTTCTATTCCTTCTGGTACTGTAATTAGATTGTCTTTCGTCATAACATCACAGACTTTCTGTGCTTTATCTTCAATAAACCTAACATCTCTATTTGTTAATATACCAACTAACTTAGTATTTGGCTCAGTAACAACAGGTATTCCAGAATAGTTATATTGGTTCATTATCGATACAGCTTCAGATAAAGTTGCATCTGGAGATATAGTAATAGGATTATATACTATCCAACTTTCATATTTTTTTACTTTTCTCACTTCAGCTATTTGTTTTTCTACAGATAAATTTTTATGAATGCAGCCAATACCACCATGTTGAGCTATCGCTATTGCTAGCCTTGCTTCTGTTACGGTATCCATTGCAGCTGAAATAAGAGGAATATTTAGCTTTATGTTATTTGTTAAATACGTTGTTACATCTGCAAGTGCAGGTAAAACATCAGATTTTGAAGGTGCCAGCAAAATATCATCAAATGCGTAATAAACTTCCATTCTATTTTTTAGATTTTATCTTTAAATGTTATAGTTTATTAATGTATACTGCAATAGTATTATAAATTTTATTTTTTATGAGTAGCATCTAATTAGTATACAGTCAATTATTTACAGATATACTATCTCTATCCCAAATTTGATTGGGATAGAGTATGAAAGTAATATCAGATTTTTGCATTTCTTTGTCTGTATCTTCACCTGGTATCAATGTAAATTCAACATATTCTGGTGTGATATGTGATACAATTAAGTTTTTATTGTTTTGAAACAACTTCCCATTGACCCATATTTTCCAAATATGAGGTGATAAATATAGGATCGAATTTAGCTGTATTTTATTTGATGTAAATATCAAGTCTTCTTTCATATGTTTTTTGCTAAATTGACCAATTGCACTGTTCAAGCGGTAGACTAATTCTGCATTAAAAAAAATACTTTCTAATTCCTTTTCATCTTTTGAAATTTTTTCTAATAACTCATAGTTAGCTTTGTTAGGTTTACTACTTTCTTGACTAGAAAAAATGCATTCTTTAGCCTGAATATTTTCTAATTCATGTGTATCTAAAGAACTGATATCTCTAGCAAAAATACTACTTAACTGCTTGAGCTGTGCTTTAACTCCATCATGGGAATAATTGCAGGTCATAACATGATTGTTGTACTGCTCGCTATATTTGCACAAGTTGTTATCATCTTTGCCTAAAATTTTGTATTCTATGTAATCTTTTGCATTTGCAAAATAAGAGCACTGATATTTTGAGCAGCTTTGTAAATTTATCATGATATCCCTGCAATTATTTTCTTCCGTATTTGCATAGCAATTGCTGAAAATCAATACTATTATTAATATCGTGAGTTTTTTCATTTAAATTTATAACAATTCATATATAAGCTCAGATCCTTGAAGCTGCTCAGAACAGGTATATAATAAAATGTCTGTAGTTATGTTATCTAATTCATTATCATTTTGACCAATAATCTGTAAACTGGTTTGAATACTAAGGCTTGGTTTAGCATGGGTAGATTGTACTACTAACCAATGTAACTTTTCATATTCTATACCATTTGTGTCTAATGAACAATTTGCTAATCCTACAGACTTAGGGCTTATTCCGGTATCCAGAACATCACATACAACTATTGCTTTGCCTACTTGAGCATCTGTATATCTAGTTTGAACTGGATAATCATAATTATGAGCAAGTCCTAAATCTTTACAAGATTCTTTAGTGGTGAATTTTAGTGAATAATTTTTTAATATATTAAAAATTCCTTCTTTATCAATGCCATTCTTATCAAAATTGTAATCAAGTTTAAGAGTTACTTGATCATCTGACCTGGTAATTGAGTTATAATCTATTGGATTTTCAGGATATGAATGTGATATCTTGAAATCTTCAGTATCCCAATAACTGTCATCATCTGCAATAAATTTCATTTCAAAATGCATTTCTTTTACATTTGGATCTATGGTTTGATATTGAGAAATGCTCTTACCAACAGTACTGATCAACATTTCTCCTAGATTTATGTTACCAATATTCTTGTTCTTATCATGATCTAAATAGTAATTTATGGATCCTATACCATAGAAGTGATCGTCATTTACCTTATCATAAATTACTATTATTTCACCTTTTGTATTAGTAAATGTATATTGTGCCATAACTTACCTTCAGTTGATGCATATGGCAATTTCGTACAATAAAAACTTTAACGAACTATAAAGTGATAGGTAAAGATTCATCAACTAATTTTTCTTCAGAAGGTTCAGCATCAACAACTTTTGCAACTGATACAACCTTTTCACCACGTTCAGTTTTAAACAAAATAACTCCTTGAGTGCTGCGTCCAGCAATTCTTATCTCGTTTACTTCTGTACGAATCAGCTTTCCCTTATCTGTAATTAACATAATATTATCTGTAGGTTCTACAGGGAAACTAGCGACTACATTACCATTCCTTGTAGTTGTGAGTATATTGGTGATACCAACGCCACCTCTTTTGGTGATTCTATACTCATAAGCAGAGGTTCTTTTACCAAAACCATTTTCAGTAATACTTAAAATAAACTGCTCATTCATTGCCATTTTCATAAATGTTTCTTTCTCAAGTCCTGAGTTATTTATTATTTTTTCTGTACTATTTGTAGTATCTGTATTTTTTGCTGCTTCTATGCGCTTCACTACTGGCACTTTTAGATACATATCTCTGATTTCTGATGTTATTTCTATGTCATTTACAATTCTTTTTGCGTGTTCTAGCACTGTGATGTTATTCTCTACACCGCTATCGTAGCTTTCATCTGACTCTACATCGCTATCTTCTACATTTGGTGTCTCTGCACAACCGTTTAATACTGACATTGAGATTACACTATCATCTTTGCGTTGTAGCTTTATAGCCCTCACTCCATCGGATGCCCTGCTTTTAAATTGACGTACATTATTGGCAGGAAATCTGATACTTTTACCAGCTTTGGTAGATATTAAAATATGTTCATCTTCTTTGCATACTTTTACAGATATTAGTTTGTCACCTTCAGACAAGAGTATTGCTATCTTGCCATTACTTTGAACATATTCAAAATCGGATAAAGAATTGCGCCTTATGTTACCAAAAGCAGTAGCAAAGATTATATTTAAATCTTTACCTTCATTTTCTTGCGGTAGAGGCATTATATTTGTTATTGTTTCACCTTCAGAAAGTGGAAATATATTCACAAGAGATCTACCACGTGCAGTAGGTTCAGCTAATGGTAATCTATAAACTTTTAGCTTATAGACTCTACCGATATTAGAGAAGAACAAGACACTAGTGTGAGTATTAACAACAAATAATTTTGTAGTTACATCCTCTTCTTTAACTGCTTGTCCTACTTTACCTTTACCACCACGTTTTTGAGTTCGATAATGTGAGAGTTTTACGCGTTTAATATAACCATTCATCGTCACAGTTATAACCATATCTTCTTGTGGTATTAAATCTTCAGCATCACAATCAACACCAGATTCCTCTATTGTAGTTTTTCTTGGCTCAGCAAACTTTGCTTTAATTTCCTCCAAGTTTAACTTAATTGTTTCCATTAACTTCTCTTTTGAGCTTAAGAAGCTAACATGCTCTTTTATCAAATCAAGCATAAGCTTTAACTCATGTTCTAACTTTTCTTTTTCAAGCCCAGTTAAACGCTGCAGTTTCATATCTAAAATGGCTTTTGCTTGAATGTCAGTTAATTGATAATATATGCCATCCTGAAGAATGCTTGCACTGTCAGCAATGAGTTCAATTATTGCTTTTATTTCAGCAGAAGTATTCCATCTTTTCTCTAGTAACTGTTTACATGCTTCTGCTGGGTCTTTTGCACCGCGAATTATTGATATAATCTCATCAATATTTAAAACAGCAATATAAAGTCCTATGTAAACATGTGCCTTTTCTCTTGTTTTCTTCAGTCTAAATTCAGTCCTTCTAATTAATACTTCTTTTCTAAACTCAACGAAAGCTGCTATTATTTCTTTCATTGACATAAGTAACGGTCTGTTATTATTTAGCACCAACATATTAATACCAAAACTGCTACGCAAAGGGGTTAGTCCAAGTATTTGATTTAATATAAATTCAGTAGATGCATTTTTTTTTAGTTCTATCGCAACCCTGATGCCTGATTTATCAGATTCATCTCTAATATCTGTTATATCTTCAATTTTCTTTTCCCTTGCAAGTTCTGCAATCTTTTCAACTAATTTTGCTTTATTTACTTGATATGGCACTTCATCAATAATAATTGCTTGCCTCTCCTGAGGTAGGTCTTCTATATGGGTTTTTCCCTGTATAGTAATTATTCCTCTCCCTGTAGCAAATGCTGACCTTATAGCAGATTTTCCTAAAATAACACCTCCAGTTGGAAAATCTGGTCCAGGCATAACACTTAGTATATCATCAAGGGTAACCTCAGGATTGTCTATATATAATAAACATGTATCAATAACTTCCCCTAAATTGTGAGAAGGCATGTTAGTTGACATACCAACAGCAACACCTCCCGCTCCATTGACAAGAAGATTTGGAAATTCAGCCGGTAATACTACAGGCTCAGTTTCATTGCCATCATAATTAGGACGAAAATTAACTGTATCTTCATCTATATCGTTTAATAAGAAGTGAGTTGCCTTTTTAAAACGGACCTCAGTATACCTCATTGATGCAGGAGGATCGCCATCTATTGAACCAAAGTTACCCTGTCCATCAACTAAAGGTAATAGCAAAGAAAAATCTTGAGCCATTCTCACTAAAGAATCGTAAATTGCTGCATCTCCGTGTGGATGATATCTACCCATAACATCCCCGACAACCCTTGCTGCTTTGCGGTAGGGCTTACCATAGTCATAACCAGCTTTATGCATTGCGTATAAAATTCTTCTATGTACAGGCTTTAAGCCATCACGAACATCAGGTATTGCCCGACTTACAATTACACTCATTGCGTAAGAAAGGTAAGAATCCTCTAATTCTTTCTCTATTGAAACTGCTACGATATTATCGGCCATTTTCTTCAAGTTATCTAAAAGTTAAATTTAAGCATTAAAGCATTATAGGTCAAGAATTACTATTTAAATATTAAGAATAAAACTGAATTATACGTCATTTATTCACCTAGCTGGTATCAACCTTTGGTTGAAATAGTAGACACTACCTAAGTGTACTTGACATAATGTAGTTTATTTGCTACTAATAAAAGCTTTACTTTAAAAAACATAAAATTTTAAAATGTCAGATGATATCATACAACAAGACGAACAAAAAGTTATAAAAAATCTTATTACAAAGGGAATTAAAAAAGGAGGTTTTGTCACTATTGATGACATAAATGACGTTATACCTGATGATAATTTTTCGTCTGATTTTGTAGATAGCACTATATCTTTATTACAAGACTCTGGCATTAACGTGCTTGAAGCAAGTGAAGAAGATGAGCTGACTGACAGTAATAAAGAAGGTGAAGCTGACATAGAATCAACAGATACATCATGGCAGGTTGGACAGATCGATGATCCTGTGCGTATATATCTCCGTGAGATGAGTTCTGTAGAGCTTTTGTCCAGAGAAAAGGAAATTCAAATAGCAGAAAAAATTGAGTCTGAAAAAGTGAGTATTTTAAGGGCGCTAACTGAGGCTCCTTTAACACTACAAATACTAGTTTCATGGCGTGATGACTTAATAAATAATAATATTTTACTTAGAGAAGTTATAGACTTAGAGGCAAATTATAACTCTGAAGATGCTGTTGAAAACACAGATGATTCTTCACAGGATCATGATGATTTGCATAGCAAAGACGATGATGAAAATGAGGATAAAAATAAAGCAACAAATGTAAATGAAGACAATTTAAAAGATGAAATAAAAGATGAGGAAGATGATAGTGAAGATAAAGCATCTGCTAATATTAGTGTGTCAATACTACAAA
>JAVBJW010000008.1:0-6281 GCA_031546805.1 Anaplasmataceae bacterium | reverse complement strand
TAGCCTTAGCCCTTCCTTTGCTTGCTAACACTTTTGTTATTGCTGCTGTTAACGTTGTCTTCCCATGATCAACGTGTCCTATCGTCCCTGTGTTCATGTGAAACTTCTTCTCTTCTTCTTTTTCTTTTGCCATTTGGTCCTTACCTTTTAAACATACTAAAAATATAAAAAAGAGCGGATAGTGGGAATTGAACCCACGTCACTAGCTTGGAAGGCTAGAGCTCTACCATTGAGCTATACCCGCACTAAATAATAGAGGAGGTAGGATTTGAACCTACGTACGCAAACGCGGACAGATTTACAGTCTGTTACCTTTAACCACTCGGTCACTCCTCCTCAAAACAAAAATATATCCAACTTAGCCTTAGGCTAGTAATAGGGTTATATTAGTAAATTAAAGCTTATAGCATGTCAAGAGATAATATAAATAAATTATTAGAATCTTTGATTTTTATAGAATATATTATAATATCATTTTATATTAAAATTTTAGATAATCAGTGAAACAAATTTGGTTTTATGGAAAGCACACATGTATCTCTGCGTTAAAAAATAAAAATAGATTATCTCATGAATTACTGCTTAGTGAAATTTTTTATAATCAAAACTATCAGCAACTTAAAACATATATAGAAACCAAAAATGTTAAAGTAAGAATAATCAAGACTAATGAATTTAATTCTGTTTTATCACCCAGCTCTAATCATCAAGGAATAGCTCTTAAAGTTTCCCCACTTGAAAATGTAAAATTAGAAGAAATAATCGAAAAATCTACAAATGAATCCACTATTGTTATATTAGATCAAATCACTGATACCCACAATATAGGGTCAATTCTAAGAACTTCAGCGTGCTTTAATATAGACGCACTGATTCTCACCTATAAACATTCGCCTTGTGAAAACTCTTCAATAGCTAAAGCTGCAAGTGGTGCACTAGAGATGGTACCATTGCTATATGTTACAAACATAGTAAATACAATAAAGCTACTAAAAGATCTAGGATATTGGTGTTATGGGTTCGATTGTAAATCGAACCAAAATTTAAATAAGATCAATGGATTTTGTAGTAAAAAAGTAATTGTTTTAGGTTCGGAAGAAAAAGGATTACGTAGACTAGTCAAAGAAAATTGTGATCTTTTAATTAAAATACCAATGTCATCTGCAGTCAATAGTTTAAACGTTTCTAATGCTGCAGCAATTGCTCTATACTCAGTATATAATGGTAATACATAATGCAGAAAAAGGGTGACTGTTTTATAATAGCGATAGATGGACCAGCCGCCTCAGGAAAAAGTACTATAGCAAAAAAAGTTGCTTCATTTTTTAACTTTCAGTATATAAATACTGGAAAATTGTACAGGATACTTGCCTATAAGTTAGTAAAACAAAATCAAAATATTAGCAAAGAATTTTTAGAGCAGTTTCTATTATCAGCGATTGATAATTACTACAACATCAATCATGAAGAACTCTATTCAGAGGAAATCGGCAAAGTAGCTTCGATGCTTGCAACTAAGCCAGAAGTAAGATATGCATTATTGGGCATACAAAGAGAACTAGCTTATTCTCAAGTCAATGGTGTGGTTTTAGATGGAAGGGATATAGGTTCAATAGTATGTCCAGATGCAGATCTAAAATTTTTCATTACTGCAAAATTATCTATTAGAGCTCAAAGGCGCTTTAAAGAACTAAGATCAATTAAAAAAGGATTAATGTACAAACAAACTTTACTTAAGCTAGCAGAGCGAGATATTCGAGATACTAGTAGATGCATATCACCTTTAATGAAGGTAAATAATGCAATTTATATTGATTCTTCGCATATAGAATTAAAGCAAGTTTTTAATAAGGTTATAAAAAAAATACTTGTAATCAAATAAGTTGTAGTTTAAATTAAGATAAAAATTAGGTTATTTTTAATGGTAGATTTAAATAGATCAAAACCTGTAGCACGTATTAATAAATTATTATCAAATAGATTCATAGATGATAGCATGTTAAGTGATGAAACATCAAGTTGTGCTTTTGAGAGCTTTTTTGGAGATTTTTTAGAAAATAAAACGCAAGAAGGTGAAATAATAGAAGGTAAAGTTGTTAAAATTGAAAATGAAGATGTAATAATTGATGTTAATCTTAAATCTGAGGGTAGAATCCCAATTAAAGAGTTTTATGTTAAAAATAGCCTACCAACAGAAATAACAATTGGTTCCAAAGTTAGAGTATATCTAGAAAAAATAGAAGGACGTAATGGAAATGTTATTCTAAGTCGTGAAAAGGCAATGCGTATAGAGTTATGGGAAAAATTAGAAGAAGCTTTTAATACAGCCCAAGAGATTGAGGGAACAATTATAAGTCAGATTAAATGTGGTTTCTCTATAGACATAGAAGGCATATCAGCATTTTTACCACATAGTCATGTAGATATCAAGCAAATTGATAATGCTTACTCTTTAATTGGAACAAAACAAAGGCTTTTAATACTGAAAATGGATAAAGCTCAAGGCAATGTTGTAGTATCGAGGAAGAAAATTTTAGAAGCTGCTCATGCAGATGCAAAAGCAAAGTTTTTAGATAGCTTAAATGAAGGTGATATCATAGATGGAAAAGTAAAAAGTATAGCAAGTTACGGTGTGTTTATAGGCATTCACGAGTCAAATGAGGTAGGTGTAGTAGATGGCTTGTTGCATATAACACATATATCTTGGAGTCGAGTGAGTCACCCTTCAACAATTTTTTCGCTTGGCCAAACTGTTAAAGTTAAAATCATAGAAATTAATAGGAAAGAAGGTAGAGTTTCTTTAGGTACTAAGCAGTTAGAGCAAAGTCCTTGGGATAATATTGAAGAGAAGTACCCTATAGGTAGTATACATAAAGGATATGTGACAAATATTGCTGTTCGTACGCAAGACTCAATAACACAACGTAGGGAGGAATATGGAGCTTTTGTAGAGCTTAGCCCAGGTGTTGAAGGTTTAGTACATTCAACTGAAATAACTTGGAAAAGAAGCACATTGCCAGCAAGCCAATTATTAAAAAAGGGTCAAGAAGTATGCGTAAAAATACTGAATATTGATCTAAATAAAAATAAAATGGGTTTAAGTATAAAAAAATGCATTAAAAACCCTTTACAAGACTTTGCAAGTAAACATAGCTTAGGTTCGACTATACCTTGCATAGTTAAAGACATTGTTAATTATGGTATATTTGTTGAATTTGAAGATGACCAAAATGTAGATGGTTTTATATATACTGCAGATTTATGTTGGTCTAAGAATTATGAAAATGAAATAAAAAAGTATAAAATTGGGGATAAAATAGAAGCAAAAATTATAAAAATTAATACTAATAAGTACAGGGTTAATCTTGGAATTAAACAATTGCAAAAAGATCCTTTTGAAGAATTTTTAAACACAGTCCAAGTAGGTGATACATTAAAAGCAATAGTTACTAAAATAGAAGAAAACGGTATATTAGTTGAAGTTGCAATTGATGTTACTGTTTTGGTTGAATGGGAACACTTGCCAGAAAATAAAAAATTTCATTTAGG
The DNA here is from genome assembly GCA_031546805.1 of Anaplasmataceae bacterium. Lineage (GTDB taxonomy): Bacteria > Pseudomonadota > Alphaproteobacteria > Rickettsiales > Anaplasmataceae > Mesenet. The sequence goes on along the minus strand of JAVBJW010000008.1, from coordinate 2,732 downwards.
GGAAAAAATTAATGTTAAGGTAACAGGAACTGGAACATACAGTATTTCTTTATCTTGTAAATAATTATAACAAAGTAGCTACTAATTGTTAAAAAGGCAGAAAAAATTAATTAATAAAGTACAGAATTTTTACTTACAAATTATTCTACTTTATCATTAATAGTTTTATCTTCTGGATGACGCTTAGCGATGAATATGTCATATAGCCTTTTATCTATAGTCTTTTCAATGTCATGCATCAAAATATTTTTTATTGCATTAACTTTATCTTGATAATTATTATTAACTTTACCTTCTTTGTTTAATTGGTTCTGATTTTCATCTAAACTCTTCCCTCTTCTTTTCCTGATTATTGCTATAATCCTAATAATTAACCTTTTAAATAAATGTTTCCATTTTATACTGAAAAACATTTTATAGATAAAATAAGGAAACATTAAGGACACTACAAGCCTTATCACTAAACTAAGACTTAAATTATCCCAATTGTAATAACATAATTTTACATATTTATATAAGTAAGAAAGTACATGCTTAACTGAACTTAGCTGAACTTCAGAATCTAACCCGTTGCTGAGAAACAACAATACAACTCCACAAACATAGAAATAAATACCTAATAAAAATACCTTTATAATTAAATTTTTAATATTAGCTAATATATAGCTTAAAAACCTTAGCTGGTAAAAAAACAACATAATAAATCTAATCCCTACTTAATGGCTGGGGTGGGAGGATTCGAACCTCCGTATGACGGTATCAAAAACCGTTGCCTTACCACTTGGCTACACCCCATTATAGGAATGAAGAATTAATATACTAATAATGCAAATGTCAAGCATAAAAAAATAGTTTATTCTTTTAAACATCTACAAATCCAAGTATAAAAATCATCATTAACTTTATCTATTGGTATTGTGATAATTGCAGGAATATCATAAGGATGGATATTCTTAATTTTTACAATCATATCATTAACTAAAGTACTTAGACTTTTTAACACCATTACAACTTCATTTTGATTGCAAACTTCTCCTTGCCATAAATATAATGACGTAACATTATGAAAGATATTCACACATGCAATTAATTTTTCCTTTAGCAATACTTCAGCAATCATTTTTGCATCTTGATAACTGCTAACAGTTGTATAAACCAATGCTAAATTATTCATGAAGCTACGCTAAAAATACAATTTAAATTGTATTGATTTTACCCACTCTATCAACAAAAATTGTGATATAATTTAAAGCTTATGATAAATTCAGTGATGAATAGAAATAGATTAAAAGTAGATCAAGTTCTATTTTTTTGAATAGACTTATAAAAAATTACTTTTTTATTATGATAATGGTTATTCCTGCTATAACCATTGGTATTGACAGTAGTTGCCCAATTGTTAAATCAAACAACAGATAGCCAATTTGTAAATCAGGCTCGCGAAAAAATTCAATAAAAAATCTAACTGCGCCATAATATACTATTCCTATACCGGTTAAAATTCCTTTGTATAACCTTAAATTTGTAAAGAATAGTAGTGAATTTAAGATTACATAAAGTAAAAAACCCTCACCAATTGCTTCATATAATTGACTTGGATGGCGAGCTAAAGTATTACCAGGAAAAATAACACCCCATGGAAGGTCGGTTACTCTACCAAATAATTCTCCATTTATAAAGTTTGCTATACGTCCTAAAAACACTCCAACCGGTGTAGCGCAGGATAGCAGATCCATTGCAGCAAATACAGGAATGTTATTTTTTCTGCATATTATAATAGTTGTAATAATGAACCCTATCAATCCTCCATGAAAAGACATTCCCCCATGCCATATTCTAAATATCTCTGTTGGTGAATCCAGATAGTAGCCTAGATTATAAATTAAAATATAGCCTAATCTTCCTCCTAATACTATACCAATCACTGACCACATAAGGAGAGAGTCGTAAAATTTTTGATTAAAAACCTTATACTTATCTATTTTGTGTAGATACCAGTATGCAAATATTATCCCAAAAATATATGCTATAGAGTACCAACGAATAGACACAGGCCCTAGGTTAAAAATTATTGGATCAATCTTTGGGAATTGTATACCACTTATCATTTTTCTCTAATATTTTGCTAAATAATATATAAAATATATATAAGAAGCAAATAATTATAGTATTTTCTAAACTAAATGATAAATTTCCATAATAGCTTAGGCCATGTCGACAATTACTTTAGCAAGAGATAGATACCAGCAAGGTGAACAAATGATAAGAATGCGATAGCCAGTTTGTCATAACGAGTAGCAACTCTACGGAAATGTTTTAGTTTATTAAATCAATTAAATTCCTTTCTTTATATAGGTCCTTATCATATTCTTTCGGTGTTTTACGACTGAAACGTGGAGGTTCAGCATTAGCGGCTTTTGCAGCCTCAATCATATCATTTTATCTGCAATCACATCCACTTATAAAATCTAAAGCTTTGACATTTTGTCCAGCGCGGTAACAAAAAATCTCAATGGGTTGCCAAAAGCGTCGCAAGCAGCATGTAATTTGCTCGAATTTACATCGTCCCAGCTCTTCTTTTTGTCTACCAGTTTCCACATTTTTTTCTTGCACATGCTGATGCATTTTGTTGAGTCTATCATTAGCCACTCTGTATCTTGATCAACTGCCAGAATGTTAAAAATCATCTGCCAAACACCTGCTCTTGCCCACCTTATAAAGCGTTTATTGAC
>JAVBJW010000037.1:0-3182 GCA_031546805.1 Anaplasmataceae bacterium | reverse complement strand
AGAAAACTCAACATGATTGCAGCATTAAATAAAGGGAAACTCATGGCATCTATGACATTAGAAGCGATACGGATGTTTTTAACTTGAGCAGTTTTTGACTCCGATTTTACAATCTGGACAAACGGTAATTCTCGACATTTCTGTAAGACTGCCAAAACGAAAGAGTTAATAGAAGTTGTCATTTACTTTATCTTCCCACTTATCCACCGGATCTCAATCCGATTGAGCATTGCTGGTACACGATCAAAAATTGGCTCAGGCCTCTTATGTCACATTATGAAGGTCAATCCTTTTTCTCTCTAAAGATATCGTACAGGTTTATCATTCGCTTTGGAATGTAATATATCTCTCAAACTCTCTTACTACAGCATATTTGTTTGTTTTTGCGATTTTGTATGCAGCATACCTATCACTCACAACTATTCCATCATACTCAGGCATTTAATACTTTTTTACTACAAAATTCAGAATTGTTGATGTTTTATTTATTATCAACCTCTTTTTCCTTTATTTCTATGTTCCGTTTCATCTATATGTAGGTACTCACTTTTTCTCAATATTTTCTCATATTCATGTGCACACTTTTTTGACATTCTACCCTCTGTGTTTGAGACCAAGCAAAGACTTATTTTTAGATTAAATACGCTGCCTAAAATTTATCTTTTTTTGAGTTAATAAAAAAATCGCTAAAACTGCTTATAATCGTTTTAGCATTAGCTCCCAATTTTTTGCCAAGCCTTCTATTACAGACTTTGCAGCGACCTCTCTGCAACCTATACTCAGTTACAATTGGCTTATACAACTTTATCTTCTGATGAACAATTTCATCTTCGAAAACCTCCATATTGATCAATAGGACGATTTATAACTTCATCCTCAGTCATTAACTCTCTCTCTATTTACCATCTTATATCTCTTATCCCAACTTTCTACATATTCTTATTTAATCTTTAATGGTACAAACAGTTTAGTTAGAATTCAAGGATGATATTTGCAGTACTATTGGTAGGTTTTTGAATAACTTTGCCAATAATGCTAGTTACTTCTCCATCTTCATTTAAACTGTTGCAAATGCTACTTACGTTATCTTGTGTTACTACTAGTGCTATACCTATGCCACAATTAAATGTCTTTAGCATTTCTTCTTTTTCTATTTTTCCTTCAGTGTTCAGCCAAATAAATATCTCTGGCCACTGCCAAGAATTTAAATCTATTTCTGCTGCTAAGTGATCTGGTAAAATCCTAGGTATATTATCTATAAAGCCACCTCCTGTAATGTGGGCAATACCTTTAATTTTAGACACAACAGGCAATAGAGAATTCACGTAAATCTTTGTTGGTTTAAGCAAGACTTCTCCCCAGGATTCACTATGCCATGGGGATAAGTCATTGTAATTTATTTTATGACTTTTTATTATACTACGAATTAAAGAAAACCCATTAGAGTGAATTCCGCTAGAATGTACGCCAATGATAACATCATCTGCAGTTATATTATGTGGTAAAATTTTACCTCTATCACATACCCCCACTGCAAACCCTGCCAGATCATATGCATCTTTTTTGTACATACCAGGCATTTCAGCTGTTTCTCCTCCAATTAACGCAACATTTGCTTCTTTGCATCCAGCTGCAATACTATTTACTACAGGTAATATTATGTTCTCATCAAGATTACTTGTTGAAAAATAATCAAGAAAAAATAAAGGTTCTGCTCCTTGTGCCAATATATCATTTACACACATTGCTACTAAATCAATACCAATCGTGTCATGCTTGCCAATTTCTTGAGCTATTAGCAGTTTTGTTCCAACCCCATCAGTGGAAGAAACTAATATAGGATTATTATATTTTTTACAAAAAGCAGCAATGTCAAACAATGCGCCAAAAGACCCTATCTCGCCAATAACTCCAGTTCTAAAAGTTGATTTAGCAATTGGCTTAATTTTTTTAACTAATTGGTTACCCAGTTCAATATTTACTCCAGATTCTAGGTAGGTTCGCATACAATTGTTAAAATAGCATTAATTAATGATAATAAAAATATAGTAGGAATCAATTAAAATTGACAGTTATAAGCTGATGCAATAATTTATACTTTTTTAGAATAAAAATGGATCAAGATACTAGTAGCGCGTTATCCATTGCTGAGATAATTGCTGCACGTTTATTTCATGATTTTGCAAGTCCAATAAGTGGCATAATAAATAGTGTAGAATTTTTAAAAAGTGAAAATGTACAAACAGAAACTCTATCCTTTTTGCAAAATAGCTCTGATGAATTACTTTATAGATTTAAAATTATGCAACAAGCGTACAGTTTTTCAGAAAGTAACCTAAGTTTTCAAGAAACAAAAGATAATATAAAAAACTACCTATCTCAAAAAAAAATTGAAATTGAATGGAATACAGAAATTTTGTGTATTGAAGATACAAGTTTAATTGAAAAGATAAATAAGATAATCTCTAATACAATAGTGCTTATAGCAAGCAGAATAATAAGCCGTGGTACAATTTCATTAGCAATAGAAAAAGTAAATGATAAAACATTAGTGAATGTGGCAATAACTGATAAAGACACAAACGCATCACTCAAAACAACCTTGGCAAGTGGTAATAGCGATCAATTAGACACAAAAAATATAAATGCTTATTTTTTACTTTTATTACTCAAAAGCTATAATGCTACTGTTAACTACCACAATAATGACTCAATAAATATTGTATTTCTGAAAGTTCATCCTAAAAGTGGCAAAAAATATGCCAATACTAAAGTATTAGATTTCGTTCGCAATTTATTTTCGAAGAGATAAGAAATTTTAACGCATCTGAGATCTAATGTCTGTTCCATTTGATATAGCTTGAGTGATTTGTACATTGTCTAATTTTGCTTTTTTAAGTGGGAATTCATGATAATTTTCCATTAACTTCACAGCAGAAAACGTTTGTAACAAACTTAAATCCCTTGGATTATATAAAACATCTTTTTCATATACTTTACTTTGATCTGGAGCTTTAATAAGCAGCTGAATATGGGAAATGGTCAATAAACGCTTTATAAGGTGGGCAAGAGCAGGTGTTTGGCAGATGATTTTTAACATTCTGGCAGTTGATCAAGATACAGAGTGGCTAATGATAGACTCAACAAAATGCATCAGCATGTGCAAGAAAAAAATGTGGAAA
>JAVBJW010000011.1:0-6903 GCA_031546805.1 Anaplasmataceae bacterium | reverse complement strand
CTAAGATTTACTGCATCTTGATTACTAAGTATTGAAGCTGCTTCTGGTGATACAATATCTTCTAGTGATACTTCCTTTTTAAGTTCACTATGCATTGCCTGACAAATCAAACCACTTAAAGCTCCTACTTTAAACTGTGTTCTCATAAATGGCTCTACCATATACTTTACAATATCTAATAAAGTTTCAGGTATAAAAGATTGATATTCATTAGGATCACAAAGCCTCTTAACACTTTGCAGTTCTTGGATTAGTTGTTCTATATTATTTTTTCTACCATATTTATTAATGTAATCTAAACCCACTTTAAAATTCCTTTCTCTACACCCTTGTATAATTTTGCCTAAATGAGGTATTTTTTTAATTTTTTCAAATGCTACTAAGCAATTTCGCAAATGATCGCTGTTGTTTATTCTTTCCATATGCCATTCAGTTAAATTGGCACAAAGATTAGAAGAGTGACAAAAGTCTTTAAATAGTGTCTGGCAGAGCCATATTCATGTATATTAGATAATGATAACAAATTACACATAGGAGTAAATTGATCAATGTCCGGAAGATTAGCATCTGCTCCTTTTTTTAAAAGGAATATAATTATTTCTGATGGTTCATAATGGAGAGCTCGATTTAGAGGTGTACAACCATAATAACCTACTGCATTGATATCAGCACCATTTTCTACCAGTAGTCTTACCATTTCTATATGACCATTGACAATCACTGACTCATGTAGTGGTGTATTATTACAAGAATCTTTGGCATTAACATCTGCACCATGCTCTAAAAATAACTCTATTATTTCTATATACCCATTTCTTATAGCTAACATTAAAGGAAGACCATAATTAACATTTACTTTGTACTGAAGAAGTAATTTTACTGTTTCTATGTGATTACCTTCAACAGCTGAAAGCAAAAGTGCTTCTTTCAAAGAATTTCCAGTGATAACACTCATTCCTATTTTTAAAAGAAATTTTACTTTTGCTGTATCTCCACATCTACTAGCATCTAATAACATGTTTTCTAATTTTTGAAATATGCCCAGAGTACATAATGCAAGAGAACTTCCTAAAAGGAAGGAATAAACTAACTTTTTACTTTTTGTCCTAAATGCTGCGAATGCTATTGCAGATCCAATACTGCCTCCTATTGCATTTGCTAAAACTACTTCTTTTTCTTCCATATCCCCCACACAATAAAAATATTGTAACGTATTCTAATGCTAAAGCTATTATAGATCAAAAAGCCATATCTACTTCCGATGCATGACTTGTCCATGGTTCAACATTCACATTAGTGAGAATACTTCTTATCCCCTCACCAATTAGCCCAGCATTAATTGTATTTTCTCTTATTACTTGATTCCTATTGAGCTTTATCTCTTCCATTACTGTAATAATTATTGGTTCTGGGGAATATCTACCCTTCACAGTGCAATCTACCACTGCATCTACTATCTGATCTTGACTATCTTCCACTACATCTCCTAACTCATCATCAAGTTTACGTATTTCTCTTGTAAAAGCCCTTCTAGCTCTTCTGTCTAGTTCTAACCCATCTGCCCTAATTCTCTCTTCTTCTGCCCTAGTTCTTTCTTCATCTATCTTCACTTTTAATTCTGCATTTTCTTCACTTATTCTTTCAGCTTCCTTTTCAGCTTCTTCCTGTCTTTTCCTTTCTTTTTCAAACCATGTTTCCTCTTGTTTAAATTCTTCTTGGTATAGCTCTGCCAATCTATCTAATGCAAAAATTAGCACATTCCCTATTTCTTTTCTCCCCACTTTTTTACGATAGTATTTTTCGATCTCTTCTCTTAGCTCTTTTTCATTTTGTTCATAACAATAATAATTTATCATGAGGCCTAAAAACTCAGATAACTTATTATGTGAAAGCTTCTTTATATACTTCTTGCTTTCTGTAACAAACTCTGTTTCACTATTTCCTACTACAAACTTCTGCTTATCAAGTGCACAAGAATCAAACCCACCACCTAGTGGACCCCACTTGTAAAAACAACTCTTTATATCTTCACAGAGCTTAAGAATAAACTTATAGTATTTTTTTGCTAAATCAGTATATTTTAGTATTGGCTGTACAAACACTTCATCCGGCTTTACTTTATTTGATTTGTAACCTCCTAGCAGCTTATATTGTTGTTCACTTTCTTTTAATAACTCTTCTATCTCCGACCTTATCATTTCTAACTCTTTAGACTTGCAACACTCCTCATTTAGTAATTTTAGTTTCTCCAGCCAATGCTTTTTATATTCTTCTTTATATTTATTACAGCATTCATTAAGCTCTTCTTTTGACTTATTTACCATATTATGTATAATTTTAATCTTCTCTTGATCCATGGAACCGCCATCAAACATTGTTCTTATCGATTCTAAATCTATCTGTAGTGCCCCAATTATAACCCTCTTCATTTCACCTAAATAGTTATTACGTGCTGGGATTAATGATGCTCCTTCCCAATACTCTAAGTCATGCAATTTCCTGTATGCGGCCATGTTTATTACTTGAGATACATCTTGATTGCCATTGATTATGCTTACTGGAACATAACTAAACAACCTATATACATACCCATGTTCCCTATATACAGATCCACCTTTATCCTTAATGTGCATAGCATACTCATGTATTTTCCTCATTACTTGCCATACATCATTTATCACTCTTTGAGCATTATCGTTACTGCTACTTTTATCAGGATGATGTACCAACGATAACCTTCTGAAAGCTTGATTAACCTGATCCTTAAAATATTGCTCATGCCAATCTTTAGGCTTTTTACCTTGTTCTACTTGTATAAGGCTGTGATCAAGATATATTAAAAGCCATTCAAGCTTTAGCTTCTCCAGCGCCTCACCTAAACTTGTGCCTTCTTTACCATCAACTTTACACAATCCTTGTATTAAAGGTTCCTTCTTTTTTTGTAAAGATTTCCCTATTTCTGTACTACCATAACCTGCTTTACTTTTTACAGTGCTAGCTACGCAACTTACTTTATTTACAAGGCTGTTTGTAATAGTATTTACAATACCAGATGCTCTTCCCTCCATAATATCCTCCCCCTTTAATTGTTTCCTAGTCAAAATAAAAGCAGTACTCAATATTGCAGCTGTAGCACCTAAAGCTGTAAGTAATATAAAATTACCTCTTCTATCTGAGTAGATAGGCCTACCAAGCAATGATGAAGCCAATGATCCCCAAAAAACAGCATGTGTTAATATTGAAAGGCATAAAAGAGCTTTTTTTCTTTTCTTCATGATTTTTACCCCCGGATTTCAGCTCTATCATCTCCTACTCATTTTTGACGTATGACTTGTCCATGGTTCAACATTCACATTAGTGAGAATACTTCTTATTCCAGCATCAATTAGTCCAACATTAACTGTACCTTCTTTTATCACTTGTTCTCTATTTAACTTTATCTCTTCCATTACTGTACTAACTGTTGGTTCTGGAGGATGTTGTCTATGACCCATGGCATAATTTACTACTGCATCTACTATCTGATCTTGACTATTTTCCACTACATCTCCTAACTCATCATCAAGTTTACGTATTTCTCTTGTAAAAGCCCTTCTAGCTCTTCTGTCTAGTTCTAACCCATCTGCCCTAATTCTCTCTTCTTCTGCCCTAGTTCTCTCTTCATCTATCTTCACTTTTAATTCTGCATTTTCTTCACTTTGAGCTAAACGTTTTTTTTCTATTTTACCTTGTATAATTGTATGGTTGTTGTGAGACCACTCACTAGCTCTTGTATCGTAATTTTTACCTTTAATATCTGGAATAACATCGTTAAGTTCTGGAATATCATATTTTACGTCTTTAAGTTTTGGCGAGGTAAGTATTTTCTCCCAAGCAGGGTTCCATTTTACAAGACGCTTAAATTTATAAGGAATTACTTCTTTCCATGAAAGTTTCACTAAATCTTGATGCTCGAAAAGGATTGTGAGAAAGATATCATATAATTTTTTCACATCTTCATCTCTTTCACCTTCTTGTTCTTTTTTTACTACTCTTGCATAATCAATTATCACTTTATCATCACCTGTTGCCACCGCCAAGTAGCCTACTTCGATGCACTCATCCAATTTCTTGTAAACCGACGTGTAATCCTTTTTTACTTGGTTATTTACTGATTTACTAAATATATTAAGTAACTTAGACCATAACTTTTCTGCAATATTACGCGTATCCCTACCAGATTCCTTCTCTTCAATCAATTTTTTGTAATCATTTAATAATTCCATTAGTTTCTTTTCACCTTTCTCTCCTACTTTCGTAAGAATAGGCTTATTCTTCTTATCCCCTTTAAATTCTGCAAACTTAGAAGGAACAACAGACAATACTTCAGCTAGATTTATTTCTCCTTTCATAATAGGAAAGTCAAAGAGTACTTTATGAGCTTCTTTCATTATCGTGAAGATCGATTTGTCAGGAAAAGACATTAGGTCTGAATTTGAGGATTTAAGAAAATAATCTCTAGTTGACTGACTTCTACCATTATGATCCGCACCACAGTATGAATTAAGTAAAGATGCTCCATTTATAAGTAATACGTTTATAATGTTTAGATCTGGTTTAGTTTTCTCTGCAGCATATCCTAAAGAATCATTTAATAATTTGATGCTATCATTGTTGACATTACTATTCTTTTTTATCTTATTTTTTACATACCCTATACTAGTATTTATTATATCTTGATGAAAAACATGACTCCTATTATTCCTTGCAGCATTTAATACATTATCTAGCAATTTTTCATACATTTCATCTATAAGTTCTTCATCTCTTATTTTGTTTATTATGTCCTCTCTAAGTTGATTTAATACCAACTCTATTCTTTCATCATTATCTGCTATCAACAGATATTTATTTCTAAGTTCATTAACTAAATCGGCAATCTTATCTGTTTCTGTGACCTTAAGCTGATACTCTTGACTAATTCCTTGACATATTTCGTTGTATTGAGGAGAAAAATCTAACGTCAATGCCTGAAGAATAGCAGGATTATTTTTAAATCTCTCGACAACTTTTTTTATATCCTTTGCTCTTTCAGAGCATTCATCCAAACTACTAAACATAGAATAGCTAACTCCACGCGAGACATCGTAAAAAAGCGGAATACTAACCATTTCTGTTTTAGAGTTATTACTTGAGTTCATACAGCTCTTGTATCTTTCAAGGACCTTGTTCTTATTTTCTTCCAAAGCTTTGTTAACCTCAGCCATCTTTTCCGTTGGTGTGGTACACATGACATTATCACCGGTTTCTACATTCACCTGCCAAAATTTTCCTTCCAAGGTACTTCTCTGAGAATTTAAAATATCAATAGGTAATTGATGCTCAGCAACTTTAATTACAGCCAAAATATTATGAGAGAATATTGAATGAATGAGCCAATATTCCCATAATTGACAATTTTTTGGTCCTAGAAGCATCTGAAGAAGTTTTGGATCACTACAGTCAATTGCTATTTTTACTTGTTCTTCAAACGACTTATTAAAAAAACCAGGCATTAAAAATCCCCCACTTAAATGTATGTTAATATTACAATAATTTAAGGTAGTATATCAAGTTATTTTTGGCCCCTAATATTGCTGGCTTAAGTTTTTTGAGAAAGATTATAAAAGATAAAGTAGGTAGTTTTACCCACCCAATACATATTTTCCAAATTGTTCGCATTTATTTCTTAGGCTGCTAAAAACATTAGTGATTGAGGATTCTTTCAAAGGAGTGGGTAAGGTAGATGATTTGTAAGACTCATGTTTAGTGAACTCTTTATCTTGTATAGCTTGTGCAATATTTTTTCCTCCTAAAAGACAGTTTTTCCCTAAACTTGATTTGTTCTTCAATTTATCAAATTTCTTCTGATTCTCTTCGTCGAGTTCCACTCTTATTTCACTATTATCTTCTTTGTCAGGATACAAAAGAATACTGATCTTTTCTGCTTTGCCTTCTATTTCAGTGGTAAAAGACATTTTAATACTACCTTTTGGAACATCTGTGTAATTTCTTTTCTCTTCTAATTTTTCAACTCTAATTGCACTTTTTCCAATCTGCAATATGCCGACTCTTAAGTTTAAATCTTTGATTTCTTGATTATTTGTGATTCTTGCTATTTCAACAATACTGCTTTGTGGATATTTTATATAAAAATAGCAATTGTCTATTTCTGCTGCAAAATTATTCTGAGTTAGTTCGTTTTTATTGACAATACTCTCATATGCTACGCTCTCAATTGCGTCCATGATTTCGTCGCATTTTAACTCAGTGTCTTCAGTAAAACCTATGGATAATAATTCTCTATTTTCATATAAGAATGATTTTTCATCAGCAACATGTGCTTCTCCGCCTTTTAACAATAACTGATTACATATGCTCATTATAATTTCTGCATTGTCACCACCTAACAACTCATTCTTCGTAAGAGGATAATGTGGCTTATTATCCGGTCTGGTAGTACGTACAATGTTAGCTATCTTTTTTAATATCAAATCTGTTACAGTGTAAGCATTATTACAATATGAATTTATTCTAATTCCTCTTGCTAAGTATTTATTTGTTATATCTCTTATGCGTTCTAAAGCATTTTGCTTATCTTTATTTTCTACTACATTTATATCTTCCATCTCTCTACGAAATTCATCAATCAGACTATTCTCATCTTCAGTGAATAACATTCTTAACTCTTTTAAAACAGAGTCTTCTGGGAAAAGAGAATCATCATCGCTTGAATCTTCTTCTGAATCGCAACTATCTTCTGAATTAAAAATATCACTACTAGAGCTAGAGTCACTACTTTGTCTTCGCTCAAAGGACTTCTCATTATTAGAACTTAAACCTATTTTAGAATCACTTATCTTTTCAATTTCTTGAGTAACATAA
>JAVBJW010000007.1:0-4249 GCA_031546805.1 Anaplasmataceae bacterium | reverse complement strand
CTTCCTCCAAAACGCACACAACTGGAGCATGATCTGATGGGTTTTCTTTTGCACGCATTTTGTTGTTTATTTTTCTAGCCTATCTGTAGCTTCTGGTGATAATAAAATGTGATCTATCCGCATACCTTTATTTTGCTGCCACGAACCAGATTCGGTAATCCCACCAACTTTTTATAAAAACATATTTTTCTAAATGTATGTTGACTACCTAGCATAATATTTATATGCTAATTTTGTACTATTTAGTGGGGGATTTATGTTAAACAATACTAATACTGAAGTTATATCTCTAATTGAAGCTATTATTCCTCCACGTTTCAGTTGCAAAACACCAAGAGAATATGATAAGGAACTATATAAAGATTAATTGATTTAATAAACTCAAGAACTTTCGTATACTCGTTATAGCTATAACTTTCTTATCTTTCGTGCTGGTATCTATCTCTTGCTAAAGTAATTGTCGACACTTCCTAGAGAAGCTGAAACCTTATTTGCAGCAGCTTTGCCATTTGAATTTTTGTAAACTAATTATCTTAATTCTTTAAAAAAGCGTTTAAGTAGCAAAGAACTTTCGGTTTCTAATATACCACCATATACCTCAGGGACATGACTGCAAAACCTGAAGATTCTTGCGCCATGTTCAATACTTCCTCCTTTTTTATTATAAGCACCAAAGTATAGTCTTCTGATTCTAGCAAGAGAAATAGCTTGAGCGCACATTGGACATGGCTCTAGAGTTACATACATATCACAGTCATATAACTTTCCCGTAACTAAAATTGCTTTTCTTATCGCTAAAATCTCTGCATGCGCAATAGGATCAGATAAGAAAACAGTCATGTTATGTATAGAAGATATTACTCTTTCATTTTTTACTATTACTGCTCCAATAGGAATTTCATCTTCTGTCTTTTTAGCTTGTTCTAGCGCCATTTCCATATAGCGATAATCAAACAATACCATAAAATTTTAAGCAGATCTATTTATTGCTTCTTCTATAAGAGAGATAGTATTATTTATCCCGTATAATACAATAAATGTACCCATTCTTGGACCTGTGTTCTGACCAAATAACGCTTTATATAATAACTTAAACCAATCACCTAAATTTACAAACTCGTGCTTTTTGCCAAGATCAAATATTTGAGTTTGTATCTCTTCTGCTGTACTGTTATCAGGTACAGATTGTAATATGCGAATTAAGTCTATTAATGCTTTTTTCTCTGATTCATTTGGAGTTTTGTATATTTTTTTTGGCTTTATAAAGTCATGGTAGTACTTTACAGCGAAGCCTGCCATTTCATCTAAACTTTTATTATTCTCTGGTGTTGCTTTTGGTATATAGCGAGAAATAAATCCCCAGAGAATATTCTTATTTTCCGCGTTGCAAGCTGCAGCCAGATTTAAAAGCAGTGTAAAATTTATATTTTCAGTTTTTATTTCAGGAACTTTACCCATATGTATATGCCAAGCTGGATTATGTTGATCACTATTTTCATGATAGCGTTTTACAAACTCCAAATATTCATCCATAGACTTAGGAATGATGTCAAAATATAAGCGTTTTGCTTTTTTTGGGTTTTGAAAAATATAAAGAGCTAAACTTTCTGATGGAGCATAGCGTAGCCACTCTTCAATTGATATGCCATTGCCTTTTGATTTTGAAATTTTTTTACCATCTTTATCAAGAAACAACTCATAACAAAAAAGCAGTGGTGGTTTTTCTTCAAGTATATTGCATATCTGGTATGAGAGTACTGCAGATGGTGTTAAGTCTTTACCATGGGCTTCATAATCAACTTTAAATGCTGCCCACCTCATTCCCCAATCAGGTTTCCATTGCAGTTTACACTGCCCTCCTGTTACTGGAACTTCTATCATCTTTCCTTCACTATTTATATAAGTCACTGTTCCTTTATCTAAATTTCTTTCTACTATAGGTACTTGCAACACTTTTGAGGTTTTACTACATATTGGCAAAAATGGACTGTAGGTCTTTTGTCTTTCTTCGCCTAATGAAGGTAGCATGACTTCCATAACTTTATCGTAATTGTTTAGTAGAAGCAATAATTTCTGATCGTATATACCAGATTTATAGCACTGAGTTGCACTTCTAAGCTCATACTCAAATTCAAATAAATCAAGAAATTTACACAGCAGCGCATTCATATGGTGGCCATAGCTTTCATGCGTGCCAAATGGATCTGGAATAGCAGTCAGTGGCTTATCAAGATTTCTGCTTAACATTTCTTGATTTGGCATATTATCTGGTATTTTACGAAAACCATCCATATCATCAGAGACAACTATAAGCTTTGTTTTAACGCCAGGTGCTAATTCTTTCAATGCATTCATTACAATTGTTGTACGAAACACTTCGCCAAAAGTTCCGATATGTGGCAGCCCAGAAGGACCATAACCAGTTTCAAATATAATTTCTTTTTTATTGCTGGAATTCTCAAGAATTTTTTTTGCTTCTTGAAAAGGCCAAGATAAATTATGATTCACTGTTTTAATCTTTACAATCAGATAAAAATTGTATTACTGATGTTTTATATTTCAATAACTTTCTATACTTACAAAAAGCTTAAAATATTTGACATTTTTAGCAACTTCATCTATTTGAGTGATTTTTTATGTAATTACATAACTTCTTATCATCTTTGCTTTGTTTATCCTTTTTTTCGCTCAAGACTACCATTCTTTAGCTTTTTTAACTGCTCGAAAATCTTCTAATTTTAAAACCCTACAAGCATCAGCTTTTGAATGTCCGGAATTTATAAAGTCTACTACTACCTTCTTTCTTAAATCTAATGAGATGCCATATTTTTCATCCTTATCTTTTTTTATGCTTTGAAATCCCTCAATCAGTGTTTGCCCTTTAGCTCCATCATTTACATATTGATTTTGTATTTTTTTCTGATCTTATATATTGTAATTAGCTGACCTAAATGAGGTATTGCTTTAAACTCTGTTAAACAATTTTTGAGATTATATATCAAAAAGTAAAATTACTTTCAATCTAATCAATATCTTCTTAAAATAACTTAAATTCTCTTCTTCTTGAGAATTATAATGGTATAATCCAAACAGCATTTGCCTCTGTGGTGAAATGGTAGACACGGTAGACTCAAAATCTATTGCTTGCAAAAGCATGCTGGTTCAAGTCCGGCCAGGGGCACATAAATTAATATTAGCTACTACAATAAATCATTTTGTAAAGAATTATAAGATAGTTAAAGTAAAATGCTGGTAATAAACAGGTTTTTAGATGTTATAGATCTAATTTAGTTTTACTTATTTTTATGTTTTATGTAGATTATCTAACTGTTCTTGACGCTCTTGTTCTTCAATGCAATATAGAGCCAAAGGGTCAATTTTAAGTCTTGCAATCCCTATTTCTTCTCCTGTTTCTTTACAATATCCATACTCTCCGGATTCGATTCTCTTTAAGGCACTATCAATTTTTTCTACCAATTTTCTAAAACGATTGCTAGTCTCAAGTTCAATGCCTGCTTCGTATTCCCAAGATGCCATATCTACTATATCTTTATCTCTATCTTTATGATCATTTAAAACTATTGAAATTTTCTCTTGCGCTTGTTCCTGTAACATAGCTCTCATTGATATTAATTTGCACTTAAAGTATTCTACCTGCAATAAGTTCATGTACTCTTCATTTTCTGAAGGCTCATAATTTTCTTGTAATTTTGTCGTCATAAGTCCTCTATAATTTTTATAGCTAGAATATTAATTAAGCGTTGCAGATTAAAAATCCGTTATTATAATCGAATTTTAGGCTTCATTCATAACTAAAGCCCCATAAAAACGAACTATTAGTAAAACGTAGCAAGAGATCTAAAAATTGGAATTAATTAAAAATTATGCCTTAAGTTGACAATTCAAGCAATAATATTAAACCTCAAATTATATTTTTTCTGAAAATTACGGTAAACATGAGACATATTAAATATCTTTATCTCCCTAATTTGTACTAAACAAGACATAATCTGAAGGTTTAAAGAAGTAAGATCAAAAAACAAAAAGGATTTAGAAAAACAACTAGGGAATAAGCGTGCAAAGTAATGCAAGAGATACATTTTACAGGTTCAAAGAGTTATATGATAACGGTGGAATTACATGAAATAAGTAAGGCAAACAGAGTGTCAGAAGATATAGAAATAGTTGATATAGCAACAGAATTTCCAGCATATGGACAACAAAGAGCAGCAAATGAGCTAAGAAAAAG
>JAVBJW010000046.1:0-8840 GCA_031546805.1 Anaplasmataceae bacterium | reverse complement strand
AGCACATCAGCATGTGCAAGAAAAAAAATGTGGAAACTGATAAACAAGAACAGGAATTAGGACGGTCTAAATTCGAGCAAGTTACACGCTGCTTGTTTGGAAATCCAATACGATTTTTCATTACTGATGGACAAAGATCTGCCTACATAAAAGCATTGGATTTTATAAGTGGATGTGATTGCAGATAAAATGATATGATTGAAGCCGCGGAAGCTGTAAATGTCGAATCTGTTATTCCTCCACGTTTCAGTTGCAAAACACCGAGAGAATACGATAAAGAGCTATATAAAGATTAATTGATTTAATAAACTCAAGTAGGGTTGATACTCGTTATAGCTATAACTTTCTTATCTTTTGTTCATATTGCTTCTATATATCTCTTGCTAAAGTAATTGTCAACACTACATAGTATTAAGCTATGTGTGCAAATATATTTTTTATTTTATACTTCTTGGTAATAGTGAGATCTGAACCCCATTGAGCATTTTTGGAATACTTTAAAATTAAGCATCAAATACAAAAAATAGCTCATATGTTTACTGATTTATAATGTATTGTTAAAGTTAAAATAGCAAAATGCTTTATAGCGTGTTTAATGTAAAACAATGAATGTGTGAGCATAGTAAATGAATGGTAGATTAAATAATTACATCAACAGCTGTTTAGTAGTATTATTTCTTATACTAATGCTGTATCTAGTACGTCCAATATTATTCCCATTTATCACTGCAACAATCATAGCATATTTGCTTAATCCTTGCATAAATAAGTTGGTGAATTACAAATTACCACGAATTTATTCTGTATTATTTGTATTATTTGCTTTTCTAGCATTATTTATGATTTTTTTAGTTATACTTATTCCTATTGCATATATGCAATTAGTTTCCCTATCAAGCTTTTTAATTAATAAAATACCATTTATTAAAGGTAAAATCATGCCTGTTCTGCTTAAGATATATGAGCAACTTGATATTGCTAATCTTAGCGATACAACTAATATGCTAAATAATCTACCAGGGAGTTTATTTGAAAATCATGCTATTATAGCGCTTTTGAATTCTTTGCTTAAAATAACAAGCAATTTAATCACAGGTGCTTTTAGTTCAAGCATCGATTTTATAAATGCATTAACATTAATATTTATTACTCCTATACTATTATTTTATGTGTTATGCAATTGGCCTTTAATAGTTAAAAATATTAATAGTCTAATACCTATATCTTATAACGAGACAGTAAAAGATTATTTTACTCAGATCGACTCACTAATATCAGCTTACTTAAGGGGTCAAATTAGCGTTTGCCTGATAATGGCAATGTTTTATTCAATTGCACTAAAAGTAGTAGGTCTAAACTATTGGCTACTAATTGGCCTTATTTCTGGTATTATGACCTTCATACCTTATATTGGTTCCATTGTATGTATGATAGTTGTTTTATTTATTGCAATATCACAGTTTGATAGCTTGCTAATGTATTGTACAGTTTTATCATCTTTCATACTTGGACAAGTAATAGAAGGTACGATAATTACCCCGCTACTAATAGGTAAAAAAGTTAAATTACATCCTGTGTGGATAATTATTGGCATGATCATTTGTGCTTCACAAATTGGGTTTCTAGGTATACTATTTTCCATACCTATCACTGCAATTTCTTCTGTATTTATAAAAGCCATTATTAAAAAGTATACTAGTAGCGGATTTTACAACAAATGCAATTAAGTCTTTTTAAACACCAAGATACCTATAGACATGAAGATTATATAACTCTAGCAGAAAATAAATGTGCATATAATTTTATAGTAAATAATAAAACATGGCATTGCTTAATTTTACATGGCCCTTCTGGCTCAGGTAAAACCCACCTTGCTCATATTTGGCAACAATTAAATATAGCTACTTTTATTAACCTCAATAGTTTTATTAGTACTATAAATTCTAGTAATGCTTTCATTCTAGAAAATATAGAGAAAATTCAAGATGAGGTAATGTTTTTGCATTGCTATAATTACATGAGAGAAAACGGCAAAAAATTACTAATGACTTCATCTTTAATACCTAATGCGCTAGTATTTAAACTTAATGATCTGAAATCACGAATACTATCTACAATAAGTGTAGGGGTTACATCAGCAAGTGAAGAATTACTTAAGCTTGTATTAATAAAACAATTTACAGATAGACAATTACAAGTTGACTTAAGGATAATTAATTACATACTCACGCGATCTGAGCGCTCTTTTAAGAGCATAAGTAGCATTGTTGATATAATAGATAAAGAGTCCATGCATGGATCTACTAATATAACAGTTCCTTTTGTGCGTTCTATATTAAACCTATTTCATAATTAAAATAGACCCTCTTACGGATAGTATATTGACACTTAAATCTTTTTATTTTATAAATTATTGCTAAGTTACTCTGTTTTTGAAATTATGATCTTAGAAATACTACAGATAGTATTAGTTATTATTTTGGTAGTATTAGTATTACTACAATCACCAGGTACTAATATATTAAGTGGCTTTGGTGGTTCACAACAGGGCTTAAGTTCTATTTTTTCTGTTAACTCCTCCTCTAGTATAATGAGTAAAATCACTGCTATAGTTGCAGCAGCATTTATGGTTAATACATTATTGCTGGCTGGTTTTTCTGCAAGAGATATGAAAAAGAAATTAATTGCAGAGGAAATAGAGCAGGAAAATCAGGAAAAATCAAATGCACCTGTTATTCCATTTGAAAATGAATGACTAACTTTATTTTTGTTACTGGCGGAGTTGTATCCTCACTTGGTAAAGGCCTTGCAGCTGCAAGTATAGGTGCATTACTTCAAGCACGTGGCTTTAAAATTTGCCTTAAGAAGCTTGATCCATACTTAAACATTGACCCTGGAACAATGAGCCCTACTCAACATGGCGAAGTGTTTGTGACAGATGATGGAACAGAAGCAGACCTAGATCTTGGTCACTATGAGCGTTTCACTGGAGTAAAAACAACAAAAGATAATAGTACTACCACTGGAAAGATATACGACATTCTATTGAAAAAAGAAAGGCGCGGAGATTATCTTGGAAAAACAGTTCAAGTTATTCCACATGTAACAGACTTAATTAAAAATTTTATTTTTTATAATACAGATGGGTTAGACTTTGTTATATGTGAAATAGGTGGAACTGTTGGAGATATAGAAATTCAGCCTTTTTTGGAAGCGATACGTCAAATTAGCTATGAGCTTAGCAAACAACGGGTAATATTTATACACTTGACATTAATACCATATATTTCTGCAGCAAAGGAATTAAAAACTAAGCCTACTCAGCATTCAGTAAAAGAGCTGAATTCTGTAGGAATACAACCTGATATAATATTATGTCGTAGTGAAAAGGTAATTCCACAAGAACAACGCAAAAAAATTGCAAATTTTTGTAATGTAAAATTACCTAATGTAATTCTTGCTATTAAAGCAAGCAGCATATATGAAGTTCCTATAATATATCATAAGTATGGACTAGATACACAAATATTACAGCACTTTAATATTAACTCACCTAAACCAGAGCTTAGTATATGGCATCAAATCTTAAGCTCAATTAAGAGTTCGCTTCAAGTAGTTACTATTGCAATTGTAGGAAAATATGTAAACTTTCCAGACGCTTATAAATCACTAATAGAAGCATTAACCCATGGAGCAATTCATCATAAAGTTAAAATAAATATTAAATGGATAAACTCTAGAACATTAAATGAACGTGATATTGATAATAAGTTGTTTGGTTCTGATGCAATCTTGATCCCTGGTGGTTTTGATGATGATGGAGTAGAAGGTAAAATTTTAGCTATAAGCTTTGCCCGCATAAATAACATACCATTTCTTGGAATATGTCTTGGTATGCAACTTGCAATTATTGAATTTGCTCGCAACGTAGCTAAGGTGGAAGATGCAAATTCTACAGAATTTTCTGATTGTAAGAATCCTGTAATACATCTTTTTACCAAACATAATGAAAAAATAACAACGAGCAATCTAGGAGGCACTATGAGGCTTGGATCATATGCTTGCCGTTTAAGTGTTGATTCAAAAATAATGAATATATACAAAGAAGAGGTCATTGAAGAGAGGCGTAGGCATAGATATAGCGTTAATTGCGATTACGAAAACATTTTACAAAGAAATAGTTTAATCTTTAGCGGTAAATCAGTAGATGAAGGTTTATTAGAGGTGATAGAACTTAAAAATCATCCATGGTTTATTGGTGTGCAGTTTCATCCAGAATTTAAATCAAGACCATTTTCTCCTCATCCTTTATTTATATCGTTTATTGAAGCTGCTATTGATAGAAACTCATTAAAAAAAGTTAACTAGTTGTTTATTATATTATCAATGTATTACTATCTCTAAATGTTACATTTGTCATGCTTTATTATATATTATAACATAGTGCTAAAACTAAATAAACCTATTAATGATTTTTAACATATGGTGATCCCGGCGCGAATCGAACGCGCGACACCTTGATTAAAAGTCAAGTGCTCTACCGACTGAGCTACGGGATCAGTAATTTTAAAGTTTAATATCTTAATAATAAAAAACTATCCTTATTTTTACTTATTGTATATTCTAAAATATAAAGCTGTATTAGCAAGGATAAAAATTCTAAACTTTGCTTATTGACTTACATATTTTTATAATTCTTTTTTCTCAGGTATTTTATGAGCATATGGTAAGTAATAACGTCTTTATGTTGTAATTTTTAAAAAAATAAAACACTATAGTAAAAGTTTCAAAGACAAAAATCATATACTAACCCATAGTTGTAGTTGTAACTAAGTTGGCTTGCAAAACTTGGGCCCTGTATAAATCTTCATGAGTGGTAATTTTAAGGTTGTCATTATCACCATCTATAACTGCAACAGATTTATCAAATTCTGCCATAACAGAAGAATCGTCAGTAAATTCTTTATTTAAATTTGTTGCGTATGCTAATTTATGACATGTAAGAATATCATTAAATTTAAAAGCTTGAGGTGTCTGTAGAGCTTTTATAGTGTTTCTACATATATGAGACTGAATTGAACTATCTATGACTATTTTAACAGTATCTGTAATTGAAGTTGCTGGCACAACACCTTGTGTTGTTTCGTTGTTCTCATTTAAAAATGAAATTACATTATTGATAATTCTATTAGAAGTAAATGGTCTACATGCATCATGTATAATAACAATGTCAGGGTTAATTTCTTCTATACTCTCAAGCCCAAGACGAACTGAATCTTGACGGCGTTCACCTCCATAAATTGGACACAGTAATTTTACATTTGATATTGATGATATAGCTTGTGTATATAAACTTTCATGATCTTTTCTAATAACGACCCTTACACGATGTACATTTTCATTATCTAAGAATCTTTTGATAGTATGTATTAAGATAGGTTTTTCTTCTATAATAGCATATTGCTTAGGCATTGTTGAGTTATACAATCTACATATACACCTACTCCCTGTTCCACCTGCAACTATTAAAGCTACAGTGTTAATTTTATCCATATGTATAATTACAATACTTTTTGTAGCTAATAAAGTACTTTGTGTTTAAAAGCAACTTATTTTAGAACAATATACTTTAATAAATGAGAATATTTTTATATACAAATATCATATTTATTCACAATCGTTCAGATATAACCAAGTATCAAGATAGCTAAATGGTATAAAGGATAAGAAGTATTTAATTTAATTTGTTCTTTTCAAGATTTATATTTATATGTCCCATTTTACGTTTTTCTCGCACTTGATTTTTTCCATATATAGTTAAGCTAGCATTGGGGTTGCTTAAGTAAGCAATGCAATTATAGATGTCCGTACCAAGTATGTTTTTCGTCATGCAAGGAAAACGTAGTTTAACTTCTTGTAATGGCAATCCGCATATTGCTCTTATTAACTGTTCAAACTGACTAACATTGCAAGCATCAAGGCTCCAATGTCCAGAATTGTGAGGTCTAGGAGCGATTTCATTAACAAATAGATTGCCATTTTTAGTTATAAAAAATTCTATTGCTAAAATTCCAATCAAATCTAATGCAGATACGATTTGTTCTGCGATTTCTTGAGCCTGCTTGATAAAAGTTAAGTCAATTTCTGCAGGTACTATTGATTGATCAAGTATTCCATCTATATGGAAATTCTCTGCCATAGGGAAGAAAGATATTTTTTTACTTTTGTCTCTTGCAATAATAAGTGAAACTTCTTTTTGTATATCAACAAATGCTTCTAATATATATTCCTTATCCCAGTTTAGTGAATTACAAAGGTTTGTTACATCATGGTCAGATCTAATTATATATTGCCCTTTACCATCGTAGCCCATCTCAGTTTCTTTTAATATCACAGGAAAGTTTAAGCCGTTGATACTTGCTTGTAGCTCGTTGTAATTAGAAATAGACCTATATTCAGGAACTGGTATCTTCAACTTTCTCATAAAATTCTTCTCTCGTAGTCTATTTTGAGCGATGTACAATGATTCTCTACCTGGATAAACACTTGTATATTGCAATAAAATATCAATAGCACTGCATGGTATATTTTCAAACTCTAGAGTCACTAGGTCAACACTTTTAGCAAATGCAGCTAAAGCATCTTTGTCAGTAAAATCAGCAACAGTTAAATTTCCAGTGACACAGCTTGCAGGGCTATTGACATCATTAGTAAAAACATGTGTTTTCATGCCAAGCTTTACTACTGCACTGGCTATCATTTTACCTAATTGTCCTCCACCCATTATGCCAATGTGCTTGATTTGATCAAAAAGCATGATTATCTAGATTGGGATGTATCATTAAAATAAACAATAAATGAAATTTAATGTCAATGGAGATTCGTAATCAATTGAAAATTTACACAAAGATGTATATTATAATATATAAGCTCTTATAACATAACTATGACTTTAAAGTTCAAATATTCATGTACTACTAATGAAATTAAGGTTACAATACTACCACCATTTTATGTTGATGAACGGTCTATACCACATAAAGATCATTATGCTTGGTTCTATAGTATAAAAATAAAGAATAAAGGATGTTTAACAGTTCAACTTTTAAATCGCTATTGGAAAATTATAGATTATACCGGCAAGGTTAATGAGATCAGTGAAATTGGAGTGATGGGAGAACAACCAATCATAAGACCAGGTGAGATTTTTGAATATACAAGTGGAACATATCTGAGTGCACCATCTGGAATAATGCAAGGCAAGTATGAATTTATTGCCGATAACTCTAAACTTTTCGAAGTAAATATTCCATCATTTTCTTTAGATAGTCCTTATACTAACATTAAGCCACATTAGATAGTATTGATCAAATATTTTGTCAGGTTTATTCAAGCTTTATTCTTTTGGTACTCTGTAAAAGCTCATCAATACTAGATTTAGACGAACTTCTATTTGATATATTCAAATATCTTTCACATTTATATATTATGGTCTAAGAGAGTAGAGTAGTTTGTACCATTTAAAAATCTTTCATATCTGAAAGTTCAGACTGACTTGATTTAGGTGGGCTAATATTCGATATATCTAAAAGTCCGTTACATCTATGCATTGGAAATTTAGGAAGAAATTAGTTTACACTTGGCTGAGCCGTATGATGATATAAGTGCGATCCGATGTCATGAAGGTTAAAATCCATCTACCTTAACAGGTTGAAATCGTGATCCACACTTTAGAGAAGTGGCGACTTTTTATGGTGCAAGCATGGATCAAAAAGGAGGTAATGTTAAACTTTATAACAAATCCCTCCGAAAAGAGTTAGATATGGTTATGCAAGAAACTTATGTTTGAATTATCGTGATGATTAATATGCGAAAGAGGTTGATACGCATAGACCAAAAGGTATGAAGTAAAGAGGAATTAAGGTTTCCGATCCTTAATTATAGATGTTCTCAGCTTCCGGCAAACAGTAAGGACCTAAGTCTAACGAGAAAACGATTTCATGGAACGAAGTAACCATTTGGAAGCTCTTATTATTCTTTATTTTAAAAGGATAATCAAGAAGGTAGCCAACTGAATGCTTCTATGTTGGGGGATTGTTTAAAAAGCTAATGCCCAAAGTAATATTTGGGATATGCAGACGTGGACACTGTAATTTGGAAGGTAAAATTGTGAATAGTATGTTATGAGCCAACAAAATATTAGGTATGAATGGAATTTGGCATAAGCTAGAGAAATCTGTGTTCAAGCTACAAAAACGAATTTACCAAGCTTCAAAATGTAATGACATCAAAAAGATGCATAGTCTTCAGAAATTATTACAAAAATCAATAAGTGCAAAGTTGCTTGCTGTTAGGAGGGTGACTCAAGATAACAGAGGGAAAAAAACTGCAGGTATTGATGGAAAATTAATCAAAAAGAAAGGTCACTTTTAGCATACTCTTTAGATATAAGAAAAAAAGCAAATCCATCGAGACGTATTTGGATCCCAAAACCTGGTAGGTCATCGAAGCATCGCCAGCTTGGTATTCCTACAACTAAACAAAACTTGATGTGACACTTAGAACAAGTAAGTTAAAAGTAACAAAAAATAAGGAGCGTTAGAAATGAGTAAAATACAAACAAAAAACCAAAATTAGAGAGTTAGCAAAACAACTAGGGAATAAGCGTGCAAAGTAATGCAAGAGATACATTTTACAGATTCAAAGAGTTATATGATAACGGTGGAATTACATGAAATAAGTAAGGCAAACAGAGTGTCAGAAGATATAGAAATAGTTGATATAGCAACAGAATTTCCAGCATATGGACAACAAAGAGCAGCAAATGAGCTAAGAAAAAG
>JAVBJW010000029.1:0-18763 GCA_031546805.1 Anaplasmataceae bacterium | reverse complement strand
GATTCTACCTACCTAAGCTCTGTTACCTAAGAGTAGCCTCTGCTACCTTGTCTCTCCAGACTGGTACTCTCTTTATACCATATGCACTCACAACCATGGAAGCATAATTTTGCAGTTTTTTGAAAGTTTTTGCATTTTTTTCTATTTGTTCTTATCCATAGGGGTTTTCGCCCACATCATGAATGGGGTTTGAAAGAGATCTAATAAACTTTTTAGTGCTGTTAATAAGTAGTGGAAGTAAAATCTAAAGAGTAGTTAGGCTCATTCTTTTTAAGGGGTTTAAATTGTTATGGACATATTAAAGAACAGTGATGTAAGAGACAGCTATAACTAGATAATAAACTTGCAAAATTCAGAATTAGATAAAAATATCATAAGATAAATAACCCTTATAAATTGTAGAATTTGTAGGGAATAAGAACTGTTTAGTTTGACCTTAATACACCTCCAGTATTTTTGTAAACTGTGTCTATTATTGCATCAGATGTCTCTTTAATTTCATCTTCAATCAAAGTGTGATCAGGTGAATGAAATGTTACAGATAAAGCCACGGACATTTTAGAAGTTATCTCTTTATACACATCAAATACCAAAACGTCAGTTATAAGACTTAAGTTACTGTTTTTTATAGCATCAATTATAGATCCTATAGCAACATTTTTATCAACTAAAAATGCAAAATCACGTTTTACTTTTTGGTATTGATAATTGATATACTGTTTGTTTTGAACTGGTAATTTGTCAACATTATTTAACATAATTTCAAAGCATACGATATTTTGCTTAATCTTATATAAACTAATGATGTGAGGGTGTAATTCACCAAAATAACCCAAAATCTTTCCGTTAAAATAAACAGTAGCTGATTTTCCTGGATGGTAGTACTGCATGTCACATTCACGAATCAAGATACTACTACAATCAATATTTAAAAAGTGTAACACTGACATAAAATCTGCTTTAACATCAAATACGTCAACTTCACGATCAATTTTGTACAAATTACGCGGCAGGTTATCTCCAGAACGCAACCCACTTAAAACAAATTGTTGCTGATTCGGAACCCAATCATCATTATATACTGGCCCAATCTCAAAAATTGCCAAATCATGTATGTAACGAGAGATATTGTTTGTAGCTATTTGCAATAAATTTGGAATAATGCTAGGCCGCATGATATTTAAGTTACTGCTTAATGGGTTTGTAATTAAAAATTTCTTGCTAAGATAATTAAATTTTTCAGCGATTTTTTCATCCATAAACGACCAAGTCAGTACTTCATCTAATCCACGGCTTGACATTAAAACACGTGACTTATCTTGTAGTGTACTCTGTATTTGGGCATCAGATACATGTAACTCTTCTTCTTTTATTTTCTCATATCCGTATATTCGCACGACCTCTTCTACTAAGTCATTAGCAATTTTAATATCATACCTCCACGATGGAGAGCGAACATCCCAAGAGTCAGCGATATCTTTATTAATTGTAAAACCTAATTTTATCAATATATCAAATATCTCTTCAGATGATATCTCTATATTACCCAACCTACTCACTTCTTTATAATTAAAATGTATTGTACTTTGACACTCAGGTAGTTTTCCAGCAGACGCTATATTAGATGCATAGCCACCGCATAAATTTAAAATCATCTCTGTTGCTGCATCCAAACAACTGATCACAAATTCAGGATCAACAAATCTTTCAAAGCGATAACTAGCTTCGGTAGATAAGCCAATACTGCGGGATGTATTAGCTATTGAAATAGGATGAAACCACGCTGATTCTAAAAAAATATTTTCAGTATCCAAAGAACACTGACTACATTTAGCACCTATCACCCCAGCTATTCCATGGATATTTTTATCGTCAGCAATAATGTTTGTATTTTCTTTAAGTAAATAATTTTTGCCATCCAAGCCAGAAAATTCTTTTTGTTCGTTAATTTTTTGTACGATAAGCTTACCATTTATTTTATCTGCATCATATGCATGCAGTGGTTTGCCAAATGAAATCATGATATAATTAGTTACATCAACTACTGCAGAAATAGAGCGCAGTCCTATGGCTTGAAGCCTATTTTTGAGCCACTTTGGGCTTTCTACATTTTTTAGACCACTAATATATCTGCCAACAATAAAGCTCTCTTCATCTGTAGCTTGCAAGGTAATGAGAGAAGGCGCGGAACTTTTTACTTCATGAATATCTCTGACTTTCAACCTACCTATACCGGTTGCAGCTAGATCACGTGCAATACCGTATACACTCAAACAATCGCCTCGATTAGGTGTAATGTTGACATCTATCATTGGATCATAAGGAAAAAAACTCTCTCCAATTTGGTAATCATCAGATAACTCTATTATTCCTGTACTTTCTTTACTAGAAATGCCTAGCTCATCTGCAGAGCAAAGCATGCCGCTACTTAAAACTCCACGAATTTTACTAGAAGCAATTGCTATACCACCAATTGGTAAAATACTACCAACTTGTGCCAGTACTGTTTTCATACCAGTTTTGACGTTGCTAGCCCCACATACTACTTGTAAGACTTCTTTACCATTATCAATTTTACAAATTTTCAACCTGTCAGCATTTGGATGATGCAATACTTCGGCAACTTGTGCTACTACGAAGCTATTAAGATGAGCATTATCAGCTATTTGCTCTACTTCTAGTCCTATATTAGTTAATTTGTTAGTTATTTCTTCTAAAGTTGCATCAGTCTCTAGAAATTCAAGAAGCCAAGATAATGTAAATTTCATAGTGTATATAAGTTGAAAACTCTTATCAGTATATAAAAAAGCAAAAACAAAGGCAACTCTGCTTTACTTCTGATATAAACTGATGGAATGTGAGGTAAAAACACAAGACTTACTGATGAGGAAAGAGTGTGAGATTAGATTGAAAAGTAAGGTTGTGCCTCAAGTTAACAATACCAGCAATAATGTTGAATATCATATTAAATATTTTTATCTCTAGGATCTTATTTTCTACCTAAATGCTGAAAGCTGTCTGTGCTAAATTGCTATGGATTTCCCATTGTCGTTTGTGTGTATTGAATGTAGCTTTGATCTTTGTAATTCATCTGCGCTACGCCTAATGCTAATTTAAGTTTAGCTAATAATTCTACATTGTTATTATCATCTAAAATATTTATATACCCAATTGAAATTTTAGCTAGACCGGATACTTGACTAACCTTAGAGTATATACGTGAAATAGCCTTACTTGAATTTATTGGACTGCACCCCATTAAAACGAATATAACCTTATCATTACCTGAATATCCTATAATGTCTTCACCACGATAATTCTTTTGCAAGCTATCTACAATTACTTTTAGTATGCTTTGAATTGAAATTTCACTATCTAAAGTTTGATGCCCTATTAGCCCCGCTACAGCATTAACATTATATTCTTTAATAAAATTCAGAATAACTTCTAACTCTAACATTGTAGAAGGTTCGTCTATTATTTCAAGATCAGCATGCATACTATATTTTCTACCACTTAGATATTGATTTCTAAATATATGTAATTTATGTGATAAACTAAGATCGTATATTAATAGTTCATAGTTTACTTTGCTTGTAGTTGAATCTCCAGTACGAAAAACTTTGATTTTAACTTTTACTTCCTCTCCATTACCCTTAATTAGAGATAAATTGCTAATTTTTGATAAAATATCAGATAAGTCATTACCATTATTGTTATATTCTAAACCGCTCTCTATATAATCTATTGAGTTTGAACATAAAATACTTGTTAAAGGTTTATGTAGTAATTTATTTTTTTCATAACATAACAAATCTGCAGCTGCTTTATTCAACTCAATTATCTCTATGATTTTATTTTTATTATCCTGAGAAATAGCAATGACAGCATCATGTTCTCTTTTTGCAGTAACAAATTTATACATAACAAATCTAGCAGAATATTAAATTTTCAATAAATTCTAACTCAAGTCAATTAACATATAGTTATCAAACGCATTTAATTGACTATTTATTAATACTTTTACATATATCAAAAGTAAAAATAGTAAGATAATTTGTATAAAGAATAGACCCCAATTCAAAGGAGAGAGAAGAGATAAAAACAGGAGAAATCTCTTTCCATAGATAGTATAAAGTATGCTGATTCTGGATATCATGGATGGCAGAAGTTGCAAAAGATGTTGTGATTCCGTATAAAAAATACCGTAAAAAACCACTTACACCGGAGCAAAAGGATCATAATAGGCAGCTTGCGTCGTTTAGGATGAGAGTGGAAAATAAGATTCGAGAATATTTAAAATTATGTTTACCGTAATTTTCAGAAATATGAGGTTTAATATTGTATTGTCAACTTGAAGCATGGTTTTTAACTGATCTTTGCTTTGGCCTAACTCATAACTAGTATACCTTTTCTCAGGGGGTCTAATCAAAACCTCTCAAAAAGTAGGTGTAGAGGTTATAATACAGGTAAGAAGATAAAATATTGTTGTAGATACAATATGCTTCATTATTGCGGTTGATGTACATAGTGCAAGCATTCAGGATCGTAATAGAGCTTTAGAGCTATCTGTTCAAGCAAAATAGAAAACACCAACTCTGCAGAGGTTTTTCGCTGACCAAAGCTATTGCGGTGATCTCAAAAATAAATGTTTATTGCAGACAAGACGTCTATTCACCATAGCTAAAAAAGATACTAGTGCAGAAAAGTTTCAAGTTATTCCAAAATGTTGGATAGTTGAGAGCTTGGCTTTCCAATTTAGATGTATGAGTAAGGATTACTAACATTCTCCACAGACTTCTAAAACCTATGTTTTCTTTAATTTGATCACTGTTATTTTCTATAAGATTGCTATTTGAATCTTTTTAAGACAGGTTCTTAGAGTTTTAAATTACTACCCTAATTATGCCACTACTATTCCTTCTCCATGAACTTCCTCTATTTTAGGATCTGTTACACTACTTTTTGGATTGTCAAAATCATGTTCTATCATGTTTGTATTTTCTTTTCCTATCTTTATACCAAAAGCTTTTTCAAGTAGAATTTTAATAGCTTCTATAACCCTAGAAAGTAAACCTTTATCTTCTAACAATTCTTTAGGAATAATAAGTGATAACTTGCCATCTGTATACTTTATTTCGTTTTCATGAGACTCAAGTTTAAATTCCAATGAGCTAGGGAATGATGCTACTTTCTTTGTTGAATCACTAAAATTTAATATAGATGTTTCCATATCAATCTTAAGCTTTATACAATTGGAACCATAGCAATCAAGATGTATTGTACTTGTAGTGTTTTCTAAGATTAAATCACACTGTGTTAAACAAGCAAGCACTTCAGGATTAAAAAATACATTAGTAGGCATAATAGCCTGATATCCAGCTTGATTACAACTAGTAATTAATTCTTGTATAATAGCATCACTTGGCACTTTTGCTTCTTGATCTCTTGTTTTAACATACTCAAATATTCCTTTAAAGGCTTCTACAAGAAATGGACGGTAATTTTCACTTGTATCTTCCTTGCGCTGTAACAAATGCTTATTGTTAAACCCTATACAAAAAAAATGTAATCCTTCTATCCCATGCCTCATTATTTCATTCTCATCAAGAGAAGTACTTGTAGCTCCATCACGTAACATATTGGTTAGATTTTGGTTTATTGGCTTTCCGTTAATAACAAAATTCATCCTATGTAGATCCTGAAACATTGTCTTACCAGATTGTGCATCTTGATTGCCCTTCTTAGCTTTAAGCTTACTATAATCAAGCTTCTCTACTTCAAACTGTAGCATAGACGCTAAATTATTATTTCCCTTAATGATTTCTGCCATAATATTTACCAAATTAATCAATGGTTGAGTAATTATATCAACATTTAATGATAAATGCAAATTAATTAAAAATTTAATACCGTAACTGCTAAGTCTTTTTGTTTTCAAAAATACTATAATTCATTTCTCTGCTGACTTTCCTTGTTCATGAACATTATGTACTTCTGGCTTGTCTATTACACTCTTTGGTTCGTTAAATTCAAACTTATATTCTTTCATTGTTACACGTTCTTTTCCAAAAAGCTTTTCCAATAATTCCTTGATCACTTCTATAGCCTTAGAAAATAAGTTTTGACCTTTTTCTACTTCAAAAGAGTTGGGAGTCACAGTAAGTGATAATTTACCATCTGTATATTCTACTTCCTCTTTATTATTACATTTAAGTTTAAACTCTAGCGAGCTGGATAGAGATAGCAAGCCACTACCATGTGACTGAGATATTCCTTTAGTTTCGTCATCTATAAAAAATTTTCCTTCTGTGTTAACATTAACTTGTACGCAATTGGGATTAATGAAGTTAATATATACTTTTTTATTGTGATCATAACCTATTTCGTTAAGTAAATTGCTGTTAAGCAATACATTCGTAGTTATAAAAGATTCATACAGGTAGCAACAAGTAATTAACTCTTGTATAATATAATCACTTGGAATTGGTAGCTTCATAGGCTCAAGAAGCTTCTTTTTAAAAATCTCTATATTTAATTGGTCATTATCTTCAAACCACTTCTTTATCAACTCCAGTTTTTTTTCCCCATTATAATGATCATTATTAGCATTTTGTTTTGCTTCTTCTATAAACTTCAGTTTTTTTTCTTCATTATTATACACATCGTTTATAAACTGCAGATTCATTGGTTGATTATTAATAATAAATTTCCCATTTGGAAAATTTATTTTATCAGATACATTTTTATTAGCTTGAAGATCACTATAATTAAGCTTATCTACTTCAAATTTTACCTTAGAAAGCGAACTATTATTCTTTGTCATAATATTTAATAAATCAACTTATATATTAATAATAATATAAATTAATTAAAAATTTAATACTATGCTCTCTAGATTTTCTAGCCAGATAATCATACATTCTACTTTTTTATTGGGAAAAATATCTTGTACTAAGGTTTTATAGCAAGACATTTGCTGCTTTATCTCTTCTGGTATAGATGGACTGGGATTACGATGTGATTTATAATCTATGATAATAGCCTTATCTTCTGTAAGACATAACATATCTAATCTCACGGATACAACTTCATTATTTACAGTGCCATTTATTGCAATCTCAGATTTGCATTTTGCAGTAAAAAGATCACTATATTTTTTATTAAAAGCAATGATCTTGTTTGCTATGTCATTTTGAATATTAGTGTTTATATTCATACTATTTAAATAGCTCCTTATCCAATCTTCACGTCTTTCGTTTGGTATATTAGGTAAATATTGCAATACTTTGTGCATTATTTTTCCTCGGTCTATGCCTGTCCCATTTTTAGTATATTTTAAATTTGGTTCACTTATTTGTTGAAACTCTTGTGGTACTTTAGTAACTGCAACATCAAGATAATTACGTTTTTTGTAAATTTGTGGATATTTTGCATTGATACATAGTACTTCTACTTCCTCTTTGAACATCGGATATAAATTAGTGTATTTTTTTTCATATAGTCCTTCTTGCATTTTTATTAAATTATACCAAGAATTACTATGTGCAGGCTCTTTTCCTAAAACATATAACTCATCTTCAGCTCTTGTCATTGCAACATATAAAAGACGCAGATATTCATTATAATCCTCTTTATTTTTTTCTCTTTTGATTTGATCACAATAAGCATTAGTATTTGCACCGCACCAAAATGGCAGCCCATCCTCATCAAAAATTATGCTGTCATCACTTCTTGGCACAGAAGTTGTATCTACAAGAAATACTATTGGTGCTTGCAGCCCTTTTGCTTTATGTATAGTCATTATGCGCACAGCATCATGTTGCGTTTCTACATCATTTTTAATTTCTGGATTATTATCTTTTATCCATTGGGTAAAAGTTTGTAAAGATGGAACATGCTCATCTTCAAACTGCAATAAAAGATTCATAAATTCATCGATAACTTCTAAACACTCTGTACCAAGTCTTGCAGCAAATCTTTTTTTATTGGTAGAAGAAAGAACATGAGTGTACAAAAAAAGTGGAGAATCATTGCGTGATATATTAATCAAACCATCCAAGTAAGTAGAAGCCTCCTGATTGTAGATTTTAAGCATAGCCCATAAAGACTCTTCCTTCCGATCATAGGCAATGTTTAACAAATCTTCTTCAGTAAAATCAAACAAAGGAGATTTTAAAATACTAGCTAATGCCATGTCGTTTTCCGGCAATAACAAAAACTCAGCCAAAGTAACTAAATCTTGCACAGCTATATAATCCATAATTCTAAAGTAATCACGACCCAGAACTGGCACGTTAAACTTTTTTAATTCACTAATGAGGTAATCAATTAGAATGTTGCGCTGCCTAACTAAAATCATTATATCTTTTGCTTCTACGTGACGATTTTTTGCTGGTAATATTCTTCCTTCATCCAACCATTTATGGATTCTACATGCTATAGTTGCAGCAAGCATACGGTTTGGGTTGGTATTTTTCTCACCCTGTGGATTAATTTGAAAAGCTATAGGTCTTTCATGATTTTCTTTAGGTAACAACGGCCATATTTCGACGTATCCTTGCTCATCATGTCTGAAAGGAGTGTGCTCTATCTTATTATCTAAAAAAGATATTTCTTGGCGAAAGTTGTTAAATAGCTTATCTGCTAATAACAATATTGGCCAAGTTGAGCGAAAAGATTTATTTAATCCTAAAGATAACCAATCTTTCTCTCTGTTTTGTTGTTTTAAATACTCATGCATTGCACTAAATAATATAGGATTAGCTCCTTGAAACCTATAGATGGATTGTTTAACATCGCCAACAATGAAAATCGTTCGTTTTTCGTCTGTTGTACCAATTCCAGTAAAAAATTCAGAGCATAAAGCAGTTATTACTTGCCATTGATGGCTACTGTTATCTTGTGCTTCATCAACTAGTATATGGTCTATATTGCTTTCTAAATTAAATAATATCCAATCTTTGTAACTTGGATCCGTAATCAGACGAAGAGTTAAAGTTATTACATCATCGTAATCTAAAAGAGCATTTTTTTTCTTTTCAAGTGCATAAATAGCAGCAAATCTTTCAAAGACATACAGTAGATTGGCTGTTCTAGTGGCTATTTGATAACTATTAAACTCCTCGAAAATTTTAAGCACTACATCTTGCTCTTTTATTATTATTCCTTCTGCTTCAGGGGAAATCTTTAAAGTATTTTTTGTGATAATTGATGATATATTTTTCTTTTCATATGACTTAGTATCAATCAGTACTTTGACTAAGTCATTTAAATGATCTAGCCTACTATCATGCGGTATGTTACACCAATTAGTTAGCATTGTACTATAATTTTGATCTCTTTTACTACCTTGATCTAAAATTTCAGCTAGCTTTTTTATATTATCCACAGTGCTTTGAGGTATATCGCTACACTTTTCTGGTGATTTAAGCTTTATAAATATCTGCTTTAAGTCGTAATCAAAAATCTTGTTCTGTAATAAAGAAGAAAGTAAATCCCTCAGCTTATCTTCATTAATTTCAGTAGCAATAGTGCTTAAATGAACTTGAATACTTTGATCATTCAGCAGATTATCAATGACTTTAGTGTACAGTTTGCTGCAGTCATCAAGCTTGCAACCCAGAGAAATACCTGCTTCAATAGGAAAGTTGAAAATTAGTCTATAACAAAACGCATGTATAGTTTGTATTGTCAGAGAAAGAGTAGGTAATTGACCAAAAAGTTTCCTTGCTTTTATAAAATGATACTCAAGTGGCTTGGTATTAAGTAATTTCTGTAAAGATTGCATTAACTCATCGTTTGAACATATAGACCACACTCCA
The DNA here is from genome assembly GCA_031546805.1 of Anaplasmataceae bacterium. GTDB lineage: Bacteria > Pseudomonadota > Alphaproteobacteria > Rickettsiales > Anaplasmataceae > Mesenet. The sequence goes on along the minus strand of JAVBJW010000029.1, from coordinate 8,939 downwards.
AGCATATTGTTAATGCGGTTTACCATTTCATTAGCTGCGGCATTAGTAAATGTTAAGCAAAGAATATTCTTTCTTCCTGCAAGTAAAAGTCTTAACACTCTGTCTATCAAAATTTTTGTTTTTCCTGTACCTGCAGATGCACTGACCCAAACGGAAAAGTTAGGATCAGCAGCATCTTTTTCTATTACATTCATAAGCTAAAAATCTCTATTTTAAAATAGGCTAATGTGACTAATATAACATTAGAAATACTACATTTGGAATTTATATGGCAACCTTTTTAGCTAAAGCTCCAGCAAAAGTTAACTTATTTTTACATGTAGTTGGAAAAAGACAAGATGGCTATCATCTGCTCGAGACTGTTTTTGCATTTACTAAGCTTTCTAACTATCTTGAGATTAGAACAGATTGCAAAAAATCTATGGTTGTGTTTGTTAATTCTAACTGTGCAATTGATAATCATAACAATACAGTTACTAAAGCAATCGATTTACTTATTGAACATGCACCAAGGAATACAAAAATCTCAGTTAAAGTTATTAAAAACGTGCCATCTGCTGCAGGGTTAGGTAGCGGTTCATCAGATGCAGGTGCAGTAATACGTACATTAGGTAAACTATGGAATATTGAAGATTCAGCTCTGAATGAAATCGCTTTGAATATTGGCGCTGACGTTCCAGTAAGTATAAATAATACAACTACTTTTGCAAAAGGTATCGGTGAAGATCTACATTACTGTCGAAACTTTACTATACCTAAAAGTATAGTACTAATAAATCCTGGAAAACCTTTAATCACTGCTGAAGTATTTAAAAACTACAAAGGTGATTTTTCTGCACCATTTGATTTTTTTTTAGATGATACAGTAGATTTAATAGAATTCATGCGCAGTACAAAAAATGATCTACAAGAAACAGCAATTAGTATTGTTCCTGAAATTCAAGATATTTTGTCACTACTTAAAAAACAAGCAGGCTGCATAATTGCACGTATGTCTGGCAGTGGAGCAACATGTTTTGGCATATTTGATAATGATGCAAAGGCAAAATCTGCAGCAAATGACATACAGGAAAAACACCATAATTGGTGGGTATGTGCTACAAATTTGATAGTTCCAAATTAGGTAGTCCTCAACAATCCATGAAAAACAGCTTTGGTTCAATATAATTGCTGCTATTCATAATCTGAAGCTGTAAATGTGAGTTTCAAATGAGGTCTAATGTTTTGTAGCTTTACTTACCACTTTGTGTACAAAACTATTATTAATACCAACTATAGGTGTGCTGCGTTTATTAATGTTTATTATTCTTTTTTCAGGGACGTCTATATAGCTGATATCGCTAACTATATTGTTATCATTAAAAGAAATTTTTAGTGATTGACTGCTATATCTCTTTTTCTGAAAAAAACGATATTGCTTTATTTCATTTGACACATAGTACCAAATTTTATCACCATTTTTTGATATAAGAGTAGGACTACCAAGGACATTAAATACTTTGTCTTGATTATCTTTTTGCTCTATTCTATCCCATGATTTTATATCTAATGATGAGTAGCCATGTTCATAAATAACTGGTTTAAAACCAAGAAGTAAAACTAACAACAGTATAAAAAAAACGTGCATCTTAATAAGACATTTAAAATAAGGTAATCATTAATACCTATATTGCTAAACTTGTCAACTTTATGATCACATAAACTGCATCTCATATGTATTCATAAAACAATTAATTTATCTTACCACCATACCATTGGTCTGCACAGCTAGTCTACTCTTGAACACATTTCAATTAAACGTGAAACTGTTCTTTTTAAATCTTTGGAATATTGATGTAAGCAGTCAAGTTCAGTAAAGGAGGAACAAAAAAGCTTGACTTTATGTTCGTATAGTTCGTCTATTAGCACTATAAATCTTCTTGCTTCATTTTGATTGCTGACATTAAAAGCAGGAATATTAGATATAAAAACTGTATGAAAAGATTGTGCTATTTTTTTATATTCAGTTGTCCAAATTGGTTTGCCACATAATTCAGTGAACTCAAACCACGATATTCCTTCACAAACTTGTTTAACCTTAATTTCCCTGTTATTTACCAAAAGATTTGTAATATTAACTTTTTTACTGCAAGTTAAGTTTGCAAAAACGCTAGCTAAAACCTCATTTTTATCTTGTCCAGTAAAGTACCTATGAACCTTTCCTTTAAGAGTTCTGTAATCTTGTTTACCGTTTAAACATATAACATGCATGTTTTTTTTTATTAAGTCTATTGCTGGGGTAAACAATTCACGTTGCAATCCATCATGATATAAATCATCTGGAGCATAATTTGATGTTATAATAAAAACTGCTTTATTTGCAAATAAGGCAATAAATAAGCGATACAGTATCATTGCATCACCGATATCATGCACTTGCATTTCATCAAGAAAAAATAATTTAATCTCTTTAGTAAGATCCTTGGCAATTCTATTCAGTGGTGATTTAACAGATGTATTCCGTAATTTATGTAATGACTCATGTATATCTTGCATAAAAGTATTAAAGTGCAATTTGTGTTTCTGAGTAATACCACAATTCTCATAATAAATATTCATTATTGTAGACTTGCCGCGTCCTACATCGCCATGAAGGTATAAGCCTAGCTTAACTTTTCTAAAAATACGATTGTAGAAATCATTAGAAAGCTCTTCAAGTAACTCAAGTATGCTGAACTGCATGTGATCATATTTAATCTCACCGCTTTTAACTATTGCTTGATATGCAGAAATAACATCTGGCTTTTTGTAAAACACTAATGTTTTAGTAAAGTGGTGGAAGAGTAACTACTACCTTCTTTCTGTAATGGGAGACTTTTTTCCTGTTCTATGAATTCATCTATAGTAATTGGAGTAGGCTTTTTAATTAAAGCAGCATAAACTACTTCATCAACATTTTTAACAAAAACAAAATTTAATCCCTCTTTAACATTATTTGGCAATTCTTCAATATCCTTTTCATTCTGTTTTGGTATTGCAACAGTAGTGATTCCGCTCCTTAAAGCAGCTAATAACTTTTCCTTTAATCCACCAATTGGAAGAACGCGCCCACGTAAAGTGATCTCGCCAGTCATAGCAATACTTTTGCTAACTGGTATTTTAGTCATCAATGAAACTATAGATGTGCAAATTGCAATTCCAGCAGAAGGACCATCTTTGGGCACTGCACCTTCAGGAACATGTAAGTGTATGTCGTATGTTTGAAACTGCTTAGATTTTATACCAAATTCTAAACAATGTGATCTAACATAACTATACGCAGCTTTGACAGATTCTTGCATCACCTCACCCAATTTTCCTGTATATTTTATTTCTCCTTTACCTGGCATTAAGACTGATTCTATAGTTAAAATATCACCACCAACTTCAGTATATGCAAGCCCAGTCACCATACCAATTAAATCTTCTTCTTCTATAGTACCATAATCAAACTTATGCACTCCTAGGTAATTTTTTAAGTTATCAACATCAATTATTACCTGTTTAGTTTTTTTTGTTAATATCTCTTTAACTGCCTTTCTCATTAGTTTGGCAAGCTCTTTTTCTAAACCACGAATCCCACTCTCACGTGTATATAAGCGAATTATTTTATATAAAACATCATCAGATATTTCCAATTCTCTTTTATGTAAACCATGTTCAACAGAGAGTTTAGGGATAAGATGATTCTTTGCAATTTCAACTTTTTCATCTTCAGTATAACCAGATAGCTGTATTATTTCCATTCTATCAATAAGAGGGAGAGGGAGATTTAAAGTGTTAGCAGTAGCGATAAACATTACATTTGAAAGATCAAATTCAACTTCTATATAATGATCAACAAAATGTTTGTTATGTTCTGAATCCAAAACTTCAAGTAGAGCAGAAGCTGGATCTCCTCGAAAATCTGTTCCTATCTTATCTATTTCATCTAAGAGAAAAAGAGGATTAGATGACTTAGCTTTCTTCATATGTTGTATAATTTTACCAGGCATAGAACCTATGTAAGTCCTCCTATGTCCACGGATTTCTGACTCATCGTGAATACCACCTAAAGACATACGGACAAAATTTCTACCTGTTGCTTTTGCTATAGACTTTGCCAACGAGGTTTTACCAACCCCAGGTGGACCAACTAAACAAAGCACTTGCCCTTTAAGTTTTTTCACCCGTTTCAATACTGCTAAAAACTCTACTATTCTTTCCTTTACTTTTTTCATTCCATAATGATTTTGATCTAAAATCTTTGCAGCACTCTCCAAATTAATTTTAGTCTCTGTATATTTTTCCCATGGTAAGTCAAGTAACCAGTGAAGGTAACTTGAAATCACCGTAGCTTCAGGTGTTATAGGATTCATCTTCCTATATCGTTTTAAATCATTAACTGCCTTCTCTTTTGCTTCAGTTGATAATTTAACCTTATCAATTTTTTTTTCAAATTCACTTGCCGTACTTATATCGTGCTCTTCACTTTCTCCCAACTCCTCACGTATGGCCTTGAGCTGCTCATTTAAGTAATATATTCTTTGTGTATTCTCAACTTTAGATTTAATTTTTTTATATAAGTTACTTTGTGTATTTAAAATACCAACCTCTTTCCCAATCAAATAGTATACTAACTCCAAGCGTTTTTCTACTTCATAACTTTCAAGTATACTTTGCTTATCTGCTACTTTAATATTTAAATGTGAAGCTATAACATCTGCAAGTTGACCAATATCTTTGATTTGCTTAATAGAGTGTATTACTTCAAGTTGAATTTTTTTACTAAGTTTATTCCAATTTTCAAACTCACTTAAAACAGATCTTCTCAATGCCTCTATTCCATAGCTTTCTACTTCATCATATTTATCATTTACAAAGTCTACCTTAGCTTTAAAAAAAGAATCAGAATCAATATAATTAATGATTTCTGCCCTTTTTACACCTTTTATCAAAATCTTTACTGCATTATCAGGAAGCTTTAATAATTGCAAAACATCTGCAACTATACCAACTCTATATAAGTCTTTTGGCTCTGGATTATCAACCACTCCATCAATTTGAGTAACAAGTAAAATTTTATTATCGTTCTGTGCAGCAACATTTAAGGCATTTACAGATTTTTCCCTACCTACAAATAAAGGAATTGTCATTTCAGGAAAAACTACTGCATCACGCAATGCTAATACCGGTAATATAGTATTACTATTAGATATTATAGTAGCCATAAAATCTCTTATTTTTTTTATTAAATACACAAAGTTTTTAACTAGCAATAACTAATTTCTCAGAAGAAGTAGACTTTTGATTTAAATCTACCATCTCTTTAGTAATGCATATCTTATTGTTTTGCAAATCTTCATTTGAAGCTTCGAACATAAAATCAAGTAACAAAGACTCCATAATAGCACGCAAACCTCTTGCACCTGTTTTACGTTTAATAGCTTTATTAGCAATAGCAGATAGAGCACTGTCCTGAAATTCAAGTTGTATTCCTTCCATTTCAAATAGCTTTTGATATTGTTTAGTTAAAGAATTTCTTGGTTCTACAAGTATTCGCATTAAATCAATATGATCTAGTTCATCTAGGGCTGTAATAATTGGAACGCGACCAACAAATTCTGGTATTAATCCAAACTTAACTAAATCTTCTGGCTCAACATCATGTAAAGTATTTTTTGCTTTTTCTGATAATTTACAGATATTAGCTTCGAAACCCATAGTACTCCCACGATTTCTGGTTTCTATTATTTTTTCTAGACCATCAAAAGCGCCTCCGCATATAAATAATATGTTATTAGTGTTAATCTGTACAAACTCCTGCTGCGGATGCTTTCTACCACCCTGTGGTGGAACAGAAGAAACTGTACCTTCCATAACTTTTAACAAAGCTTGTTGCACTCCTTCACCAGATACATCACGAGTAATAGATGTGCTTTCAGATTTACGGCTGATCTTATCTATTTCATCAATATATATTATACCACGCTGTGCTGATTCAACATCATGGTTTGCGGCTTGAAGCAGACGGAGCAATATATTCTCCACATCTTCTCCAACATAACCTGCTTCGGTTAAAGTAGTTGCATCAGCCATGGCAAATGGCACTTGTAATAACCGAGCAAGCGTACGAGCTAGCAAAGTTTTCCCTGAGCCTGTTGGACCTATCAATATGACATTTGATTTTGAAATCTCTATATTATTAATGACATCAGTCTGAGCTAGACGCTTGTAATGATTATATACAGCAACAGATAAAACACGCTTTGTATGCTCTTGTCCAACAACATATTCATCAAGAATTCTCTTTATTTCTTTAGGCTTTAATTGAACATCGCCTTCTTTCTTGCCAGAAAATTTATTCTCTTCTTGCAAAATACCGAAACAGAGATCTATGCATTCATTGCAAATAAAGGCGGTAGACCCAGCTATTAACTTACGTACTTCATTGTGCTTCTTTCCACAAAAAGAACAATGAAAAGAATCCCTAAGATTTTGATCGTTACTACTCATCGACTCTAACTAACCCGTTTTATTGCTATTCTCAAAACGTTCAGATATTATTTCGTCAATAATACCAAACTCTTGTGCTTTTTTAGCATCCATAAAGTTATCTCTTTCCATACTTTCTTCAATGATTTTTAGAGACTTATGTGTATGCTTTTCATATATTATATTTAACCTTGCTTTAATTTGTTTGATTTCCTGAGCATGAATTTCTATATCTGTTGCTTGCCCTTGAAAACCACCAGATGGTTGATGGATCATGATGCGAGAATTAGGCAGAGATTTTCGCATACCAGGTGCACCAGCAGCAAGCAATAAAGAGCCCATTGATGCAGCTTGGCCTATACAAAGAGTAGATACTTTTGGTTTAATATACTGCATAGTGTCGTATATAGATAAACCTGCCGTTACAACTCCACCAGGAGAATTTATATACATACAAATATCTCCATCAGGATTTTCAGATTCTAAAAATAGTAGCTGAGCAATAATAAGGCTTGCCATATTATCTTCCACTGGACCAGTAACAAATATTACCCTTTCCTTTAATAAACGCGAATATATATCATAAGCACGCTCCCCACGACTAGTTTGTTCAACAACCATAGGTACAAGATTCATACATTACCTCCTATCTTAAGCAGCATTAAATAGCTCTTTTAATTCTTTTACAGATACAACTTGCTTGTCTTTATCCACTCTTTCCAAAACATAATTTGTTACTTTGTTTTCAATGGCCTGCCCATTTACTATCTCATAGAACTTTCTATTTGATTTCAATAATTTTAATACATTATCTAATGAAAAACGCTCAGTTACATATTGTTTTAAAATCAAATTTAATATATCTTCATAGTTAATAGATATTTTATTTTCTTGACCAAATTTCATTAATAACATACCTAATTTTACACGTCTTTTAGCTTCTAGAACGTAATCTGTTATATCATCTTTACTTTTTAATTCTTCTATTCTTTCTTGCTCTTGTTTTACTACTGCATTTGGAAGCTCAAAACTGTAATTCTTATCTATATAATCAAATAAGTCTTTTCTCATCAGCGCTGCCCTCATTTCACCACATTCAAGGCCGATTTTTTTGGTTATATAATCAGTAAATTTTGTATAATCTTCAAATCCACTACTTTTCGCCAATTCATCATCACTATCTAAAGGAGTATGTGTTAACACATCTTTAACTTTTACATAAAAATCAACTTCTTTGCCTGCAAGGAAGAGAGCTTTATAATCCCCAGGAAATTTAAATGTAAAACTTTTTGATTCCTCTCTTTTCATACCAATTAAATTACGATCAAAATCAGGTAAGAGCTGGCCAGCACCTACTTCAGCAACAAAATCTTTCGCACTGCCACCCTTAAATAACTTCCCTTTAATCTGTCCCTTAAAGTCAATAACCACCCTATTACCATCCATTATCTCATGATCGTCAGATGCTGAAATAAAATTATAAGATTTACTTTTAATAGAAGAAATGCACTCCTCTATATCACTATCTTCTATTTTTACTTCGAATGACTTTACACTTATTGTACTTAGATCTATTAATGGTACTTCAGGCATGATCTCTAAAGATAATTCGTAAATTAAGTTGTTTTGTTCATTTGAATCTGGCAAAGAAATAACTTTGATATCTGAAGAAACTAGAGGATTGGATTTATTTTTTTTAATAAAATCATCAGCGCATTCATTAATTACAGCTCTTATTACGTCTTTTTTTGCTTCTTCTCCGTAATTTTTAACAATAAGATGATGTGGAACCTTACCTACTCTAAATCCAGGTGATTTTGCCTGCTTTGCAATTTCTAATAATTTATCCTCTAATTGGCTTTCTATGTATTTATTATCAACAATAATTTCATACTTCTGTTCCAAGCCTTCTTTATGTATTTCTTTACAAGAATAAAAACTATCGCACAAACTATCAGACATTATAAAACCTGTTGAAACGAATTCTTAAATTATAAACAATAGAAATATAAATTTCATTTAATTCTAAATTACATTTTACTATAATAAACTACAAAGTAATAATCAACCATAATAGAAACTATACTTTAGTTATTAAATTTTCATCTACCAAAATTTTCAATATCCTTTCAGGAGTTGTCTTTTGTGATCATGATTTTCTTCCATCTTATGTTTTTCAGTTTTTTTCCATTCAGGCCTGACTTTTTCGCTGTTTTTTCGAATTCTTCTGTTATGTTAACTGCCTAAAAACATATTTGCCACTTTTTTGTAATTTATTCCCATTTTTCTCTACTTAAACCTAAGCAGTGTCGACAATTACTTTAGCAAGAGATAGATACCAGCAACGAAAGATAAGAAAGAAATTGCCAATTTGTCGTAACGAGTATACGGAAATGTTTTAGTTTATTAAATCAATTAAGTTTCTTTATATAGTTCCTTATCGTATT
>JAVBJW010000057.1:0-6633 GCA_031546805.1 Anaplasmataceae bacterium | reverse complement strand
TAAAGCCATCAAGATCTGATTTACTCATTACAATGCAGCTTGACACAGTGTGTACTAGCATGAAGATAAAACTAATTGATCATATTATTGTTACTCCTACTTTAGTTTTAATCAAAATGGTTTGTTATAGGATTTTGTTGGCTAGGGATATAATCTCTTTTTATCTCTTATAATCTTTCTCAAAAAACTTAAACTAGTAATATTGAAAGTCAAAAAGAACTTGATCTCTTGTCTTAAATTATTGTAATATTAACATATGCTTTACATAGAGGGGATTGTAGATGCCAGAAGTTAGTTTCTTAAATAAGCCATTTAAAGAGCAAGTAGAAATAGCAATTGACTGTAGTGATCCTAAACTACTTCAAGTGCTTTTAGAACTAGAAAATTGTCAACTGTGGGAGTATTGGCTTACTCATTCTCTGCTTTTACATAATATCTTTGGCATTGTAAAAACACTCAAATATCAATTACCTCTGAATATTCTCACAGCACAATCTCAGGTGCTAGCAAAAAGTTTTCCTCGTGCATATCGTGCATATCGTGCATTACCAACAATAGATGAAATTCAGCCGCTTGAAGAATTGGAAACTATTTTTGCATTCTTAAGAGTAGACAATCGTTTATCGCAAGAGATGCTTATTAATCAATGGAGTGAGAATATTACAACATATAGATCAAATACTACTGAGATTAATAAAGTAAATAGGGAATTAGAATCTGCAGAACAGGAAGTACTAGAAAAATATAAAAGTTTTAAGTACGAAAGTGTAGATAATAAGTATCAAGTATCTAGTGTACAAAACATGTACGACCCAGTGGGAAAATATGCTTATTCTTACTATAGTGATGACTATACAGAAGTAAATAACTGTGTAAGAGAAGTTGCTGAGAAATTTAAGAATAACCTTGTTATACAACCAGTGTTAAAGTTAGACTTATCTAATCATTATAATGAAATATATGAAGAGATATATAATGAAATTATTAAAGATTATAATTTAAGGATTGAAGAAGGTCAGTTCATATATCCTTTATATGAAGGTAATGAATCTCTAGCAAAGAAATCTAGTAAATTAAGAGAAAGCGATAACAAGCTACAGTCAATACTTAGCTGTATCAGTAGAGAAGTTGTAAGTAAAATAAAAAATGAAGAATTTATTACAGAAGTTTACGATAGATTAGTAGATCATGTATTAGATATTAGCAGCAAAGATAAGAATCATCCATTACATAAAGAGTGCTGTGACTTAGGACAAGATACAGTAAAGAAAAAAATTAAGGAGCAAGTTAAAGAAAACAGTGATTACAGATTGTTAAATGGATTTCTGGAGTATGCTGTAGATAGAAGAAAGCCTAATACATATTATCAGTGTATTAGTTGCAAATGGTGCATCTTTACTTTCTAGTCATATTAATGATCCTGAAACCAAGAAATTGATAACAGTAAAAGCATGCTTACTAGAACTTAAAGGAGAATACAAAGCTTTAGTGAACAGGTCAATTTTTACAATAATGAGAAAAGTTCATAAGCAAATATTTGATTTTTCTATGATAGGAGAAGAAGGTATAGATTTACTTAAAGTTGTATCAACTATTCCTTCAGAAGAAGGGTGTTTTGAAGAAAGTGGAAAAAATGTACCTCTGTTAAATAAAATAGGTGGTGAAGGAGAAAGAGAATTTATAAGTTTATTGAAAGATTGTATAGAGAATGTCTGTTCTCAAGAAAGGTATTATCTTACTGGAACACGCGTTTTAGATGTACTTGCACCATTTTTTAGGGATAGATCTACTGAGAAGGATTTTGAAGAAGCATATACAAAACTCTATGACTGTATTGATATTGGCTATCTGGCAGTTGCGACAGGTGATAATAAAGTTATAATTGACTATATAAGCGAGATAGAGGAAGAGGCAAAGCAGTCTAAAAGTCCAGATCTAAAGAAGGTGTATGAAAAGTTTCTTATAATTCTCAAGGAGTATAATGACTTATCAAAATCATTCTTTTTAACAAGGTGGTGGAAGTACATATGTTGCACAGCAAAGTCTTATACAACAGAATGGAGCCCTGCATGGGAGAAAATATTAAAAGGTCCTGGATATCCTACAAATATAACCGAATGGTCACAAAATAAATATAAAAACATAGAAAAAGCTGAGAAAAAAAAGGAGGATACAAGAATAGCAGCAGCAGAAGCAAGAGCAGATCGATTGGAGATAAAAGATAGGGTCAGGAGAGCTTTTACAAGACAAGTATGTAAGCTTGATAGTGAATTACAAGATATAGTACTAAATGGTCAAGATCAAATAGTAGATGCAGTAGTAGATTGTATTGAAAAGCATGGAGGTTCCCCCAGAGCAAATAGTAAGTACATTAATGGAAGAGATAAAGTTAAATAGAGAGCAAGTAATAAGAGAAGGTGTGGTTAATGTTGGACTAATTAATGCAGGCATAAGAAGTTTTCTTACTGATGTGAATGTTGAGCCAGGATGTTCATTTGGTATTGGTAGGAGCTAATGGAGGAAGAACCACTATTTGCTAAATATGCATCTATACTTGGAAGTTTCAGTATACCTCTATGGCAGAATAACGTTACTCAGTTTTTATCCAGTCATAGAAAATATCGAATACTGTGGTGGGAATTTGGTCCAACAATGCTTGAGCATTTATGCAAAAAAGAAGGTTTAAATGCCAAAGAGTTGAAGCAAAAAAATGAAAATCATGAGAATTTAGAAGAAGAGACTTTAAGATTACTTCAAGCTTTTGGAGAAGTGAAAGCTTATTGGTGGTGGGCGTGGAGCAAGAAGATTAAAGAAGTTAAAATGAGTGAAAAACAAGAAAGAAGAGCCATAGAGTATGCTAGATATTCTTTCTTATGGAGGCTAATTCTTGCTTTGTTTACAGATGCAGTAGTGCATCAGTTTCGTATAGTTCAATATGGCTATACTTATAATTATGAGCAATTGAAAGGGGGAGGAATGATAGGAGAAGGAATACATATTGCAAGTTCTGTTAAAGATAGACTTGTAAACGGTGCAAGTTATATAACTAGTACTATAGCAAGTACAGCAAGTACGGCTTACACTCGTATATATGGCAGTACAGAAACGAAGCAAGCTCTGCAAAAAGGAAGGGAATCTTTAATAAAAGAGTTATATAAAGTTGATGATAATGGAGGAATGAGATTAGATGAAGCACTCAAAACACTAAAGCTTGAATGGCTTTTAACATATCTGGATTGTAGTCTTATAAGGGTAGAAAAAGGTAAAAAACCTAAAGATAGACATGAGCAGTATTTTAAAGAGCAAGTTAATCAAGCTTTTAGAAGGTTATCGGTTATACATCATCCTGATAAAAGTGGAAGTAATGGTGATGCTCAAAAAATGATAAATGATGTATGGCATACAATGAGGAAAATACATAGATATGCTATGCAAGAGAGGCGTGCTAACGAAAAGTATGGACATATATACAGGTTATTTGGTGAAATCCCAATAAGCGTAATCAATGGTGACCAAGATATATCTGAAGTAGTAAACATTGCAGCATGCAGCAAATTATATGACTTAGCATATTGGGAAGAAGGAGAATTAATGCAAGTACGTAATAACTATTTAGATGAGATAAAAACGTTTACTATCAAGTCACTACAAACAGATTTAAAATCGATAAGGTCAATGTTTAACGGTGATTCCATGCGTCCAGATAACATTCAAAATGTACAAACTATGATAAATAAATCAAAAAAAGAGTTTAATAAGTATTGTGATGAATACAAAAAGAAATATAAGGAATATTGGTTAGAAAATCTAAAATTATTAAGTGAAGAGTGTGGAAAGTCTCAAGAGTTTAAAATAATAAAACCAGAAGTAGATAAGTTACTAAAAGAAGGCAAAGAACAATATAAAATACTAAATGGTTACAAATCAGATAAAGTAAAACCTGATGAAGTGTTTGTGCAGCCAGCATTAGAGTATACTAATCTAGTAGAGATGTACTATAAGTTTATCATTAAGTTATGTGAAGATATAAAAAGCTGCTTTCCTATGTATTACTTTGGGTTTAATGAGGAGGCTTATAATAAACAAAAGTTTATAGTAGGAGAAGGTAAAACGGAGTTTATTGAAAAAAGTGAGGATTATATAAGAAGTAAGCTTTCGCATGGAGAGTTATCTGAGTTTTTAAACTATATGATAAGTTATTATTATGGGCAAAACAAAAAAGAACTAAGAGACGAGATTAATAAATATTATCCTGATGAAGTACAGAGAGAAGAGATAGGAAATGTATTGATTTTTGCACTAGATCATTTGGAAAAATTATATCAAGAAGAATTTCAACAAAAGGAAAATTGGTTTGAAAAAGAAAAAAGAAGGATGGAAGAAGCCAGAAAAGAAGCAACAGAAATAGATAGACTGATAGCAGAAGCAAGAGCGGATCGATTGGAGATAAAAGATAGGGTCAGGAGAGCTTTTACAAGACAAGTATGTAAGCTTGATAGTGAATTACAAGATATAGTACTAGATGGTCAAGATCAAATAGTAGATGCAGTAGTAGATTGTATTGAAAAACATGGAGGTTTCCCAGAACAAATAGTAAGTATAGTAATGGAAGAGATAAAATTAAATAGAGAACAAGTAATAAGAGAAAATACAGTTAATGCTGGACTAATTAACGCTGGGATAGAAAAGTTTGTGAAGTCAGAAAATAATACTGTCAGTGATAGCCAAAACCTAAATCAGAATACAGTATGTACAGAAAGTGATGGAAGACAACAACCCCAATCAGATCAAGTAGCAACTAACCTTGATGAAGTAGAATTTGGCAGTGAAGTGCTACATCATAGTTCAATATAGAAGACATAAGGGAGTGTTCAACAAACCATAGGCGTCAATTTCTAAATTAAATAATAAAGTTAATAGATTGTAGATATTTCTAAAAAAACTTACTACAGCTTGTCTCCCTAAAAGACAGGATAGAAAAAACAGAATATCTACATTAAGCTCTCTACATTTCTTAACTTAACTCGTATGATTTGGGGAACGTTCTCTACCTCTTTTATAAAATTTGACAATTACTCTTTGTTTTATATCTTTACTAGTATAAAACTTTTTGTGGGAAACATGAATAAAGAAAAAGAAAAAGTACAAGAGATATATTATCGATTTCTAAATGACGAACTTGAGCCAGTGTTACATAACATTATGGTAATAAGATATATGTAAGGAATAGAGGTTTTTGTTATCGTAGCTTTAAACAATGTAAAAACTTTGTTGAATATGATGATAGGTGGCTTTTATTTAACTTTATAAGAGAGTGTTTAGAAAAAGATGATTCTGGTGCAATACAGCTTAATAATAAATTTGAAGTTGAAAGTTTTATAAAATATCTTGAGAGATTTGTTACTGATGAACGTTATTCAGATGAATTCAATTTTGTACTTGAATATTATGTTTCTAGTGAATGTATTAATCAGCTATATTCTTACACAAGAGTTATCTGATGATTGTAAATTATCACTATCTTCTCACATCCACTCACATAATAATATAGAGGTTCCATTTAGAAATGGTAGAGCTGAGATAAGTAATAATGAAGTAACTTCTGATCATCACATGATTTCTATTGCTACCATGCCTGTAATACTATTGCTCCTTGCTATTGTATCAACAGCGTTTTATATTATTTGTGGTAAATTCAGATCTATATATAAAAATAAAAACCAGGTATTACCAGCAAATCAACTTGAAGAAGGAGAAGAAATTCGTTCACCTACTATTCGTCATAGGATAGTAAAAATATAAATCTATGTTAATTTTTGTAGTAGAAGCTATAAACAAAAAAAACTATCACATAAAACTATACAATGTGAAAGGAATACATAACAAAGTAGGTTTATTAATATGTGTGTTACAAAATGTCTGGATTACTTGATTAAAACCAACCCCAAGGTAAATGCAGCTTGTGTGGGTGCCTCTCTTATTTTATTTTGTATTTCAATTTTAACTATATGTTTTATAGATAAATACAACTTCTCTAGGCATGACAATATAAAAATAATACTAGCGCAACTACCATCATTAATATTGTTGTCTATGTCTGTTATAATGTGTTGCATCAATGGATTTCTTCTCAATAGTAAAATTGCTTCGGCATCGTCTGTAGGCATAAGTGATCTAACTGAGCCTGAATTGCACTTGAGAAATATAAGAAGAGAGTAAAGTACTTAATTTATATTGGGTATATGACTCAATAGATGAAACTGTCGTATCAACCGCAAGAGCTGCAGTTACAACATTTTAACTCAGTTGATGCAAGAGCGTATGCTTGGTCTTTGATATACAATGAAAAGTAGATTGATCGGTTTTTAGGTATATTAGTAATAAATTATAACTGATTTGTCACATAATGGAAGTTGTTGATAGCAATGCCTTAATAGTTTGTGCTAAATAGAATTTAAGATGTAAATTAAGGAATTAAATCTTTGTTAAGACTAATATTCCCACTCCTACAGTGGGTTAAGCTTGTGGGATAAATAGATTTATTCTGTTTTTATAGCTGATTTTAAAGATGAGTTGATTTAATTGTACTATTGCTATAACTTATGCTTATTTAAATATAACTAGATGGGGAAG
>JAVBJW010000026.1:0-10053 GCA_031546805.1 Anaplasmataceae bacterium | reverse complement strand
TTTTATGTTTGAATTCTTTTTGTTTACATAATTTTGCAGTCCGATATCTTCGTAGCTCTTCCTGTCCAGGCTATAGATATTTTTTCAAGCTATCTACAACTTCCTGCGAAACTCATTTTATCAACTCTAATGATGTTATAGCTGTATGGTTTTAGGGAAAATCTTATCTGTGTTAGCTATATCATAGCATTTTTATTAAATTGACACCCCATGCTCTTTCTTATTTCGATTTTCCATTTTGATCTTTGCTGTAAAAGGCATATGCGAAGAAATATCTACGTTTATATTAAATAGCACGTTAAATAACATCTTAAGTAATGCGCTAAATATGTTAGAGTTTTGGTGTTCACCACCGTTTTCCATTCTACCATATTTATGAGCATGCTTTGCATTGCTAGATCCAGTTTCTCCTGCTCTTTGTTCTGGGTCCATTCCATTTGCAAGAACTGCAAATAATACCTTTTTCATTTGTAACTTAAGCTTTTCCTTTATCTCACTTACATTAACTCCTGTTTCTTGCTTATGATTTAAATTATTAGAATCATCTAGATTGCTTTTTGTTTTTTGTTGTTGAGTAGCAATATAGTCAATTATACTTTCAATGGCTTTTCTTTTTTTCTCTTGTATTCTTTTTTGTAATTCTAATTTAGCTTGTGTATGTTTTGTAGTTTCAAGTTCTATTTCAATGTCAACAAAAGAAGCATGATCATAAAGTATTTCAATAAGACTATCAATGCTTCTTTTTATTTGTGCTAATTTTGCATAGCTATCTGTTTTATCAATCTCTTCATCAATAACTTGATTAAATTTATTATATAATTCATTATTATCTGCTAAACATTGCTCAACATACTTTTTGTCTAATAGTGAGTATTGTTCTTGGTTATTACTCATTGTCAATAATTTAACATTTATAGTATTAAACTATACACTTTATTACTTAAATAAATATTAAATTGTTCTTAGATTTACTACTCCTGCACTTGCTAGAATTAAGGTAAAACTATCAAAATTGCTGGGATCATAGTATCTTTCGTATAATTCAATTAAGCACTGCAACGTTATTTTTTCACCACTACTACTAAAAGATATTTCATAGTCACTTACAGCATTTTCAAATGCATATTGACATAGTAGTTTATCAGCAATCATGCAGTCCAAAATACCATTAACTTTAACTGTAATATATTTAGTACCAGAATAACTTAGAGCTTGTTTCCAACCTAAAGAATATATACTATTTACCTCTTCTCCTTTAGTACGCAAAGTCAAGCGAAGATTTTTTATGCTATTTAGTGTAATAAATTCATCGCTTTGATTTTTTATTTTAAATTCTAAATTTGTCATTATATTTTCCTTTTAACAGTACATTTAAACTCACTAATGCATATAAAATATCATCATGTTGATTAATGGTGCCATTATTTAGTGCTACTATTTTATAGCCTAAGTGCTCTAAATTTGGAGCACTTACTGCCATGCCTATACTTTCCATTATTTCAAATAAATTTTGCATGTGAAAACTATAAACACCAAAAATCAACTTTACTTTTAAGGCAGATTTAGGTATCAAGGATATCTCCTGATAATTAGCTATATGTACACTAATATATGGTATCGAAGGATTTTTAGGTAGATAGTCATAGATATTTGTAACACAATTCTTTACATTATTATCTTCTCTCAGCGATTTTAATATCGCACTATGTAACTCATTTAAAATTTTATGTGTATTTGCATTAGAAATCATATTATAAAATTATTTTAACTTCACGGAATGGAGAATATATTTCTCTCACAATTGCTAAGCTATTGTTATTTTCTGCTTCACGGTTTTTGTAAGCTATAGCAACATGATGAGCAATCCCATGCTTTATTTGTGCTGGAATCAAATTAGCATCAAGATACCCAGCCTCATAAATTATATCTAACCTTTGAACATTAAAATAGCTATAAAATTCGATATATGAACCGACCATATCAATATAATATAGCTCCTTATTGATTGTAATCTCACTGCCATTTCTGAGTACAGTTTTCACCGACTCAACTTGAATCAACGGACAAAAGATTAATTGAATTTTTCTAGGTATATAACCAATGCATGAAATCTGCCATTTTTGTTGCATTAATGATTTCTCCATATACCACTCAGCATATTCTGTTGCAATTGATATTAAATTTGAAATCAAATCATCGTCCTGATTATTCTCTACACGTAAGAATGACTTAACCATTGATAAGCTTACAGGAGAAGTAGTAGGTGCAGATTTGCGCAAGAAGTGAATAGTTGAATTTTGTAACATATATAACCCCTAAGTAAATTAATTGGAAGGCTTTTGTGCCTAACTTAAGTAAAACGTTACTTTTATAAGGCAATTTTGAAATGTAGAAGTTAATACGAAGCACTTTAGCTATGGTAAACAGCTCTGATTCCAGTGGTTTTTTCGTTTTGTAGTGCCAAAAGTTGTTAAATAATAAATAAACTAATCTTATAAATATTGGATATCTTGATAAGAAATTAATGATATAGAGTAGATTAAAATAGCTATATAATAAATTTTCAGACAGATTAGAGGTTTTTGCGATTTCTTGATATGTCTTGTAGAATGCTAAAAAGCAGCTGCGTTAAACTCGTTTTTCCTTTTCTGCCTAAGAAATTAAAGACCTCTGAATCTAAAAATTGCTTGGCAAAGGATGATTTTAGTAACTCAACATTCTGAGAATGGATCTTTTTAATAGCTGAGCTCAATTCCTTATGTAATAGATCATGAAATCTATTTATGTTATTATCAGTAATATCATCAACTCTATTTGAAAATTTAATTTGTGCATTGTATGCTATATCTTCAATCCGCTCGCTAAATTCTTCTAATTTTTTTTCATTGTTTTGAAAATGTACTATACGAGTAAGTTCTTTTGACATATACAACAGTGATCTAATAATCATCTATAGTAACTGTTAGTTTATAGCCATGGAAGCACTATTGTTATTAGCATTGCAAAGTGACTCTTACGGGAGTTGAACCCGTGTTACCACCGTGAAAGGGTGATGTCCTAACCACTAGACGAAAGAGTCATTAATTGAGTATATTAGTAACAAAAACACAGTCAATAATATTTAAACTTGAATATAAAAATTAACTGACTAGTAGTATATCTAAATACTCAGCTGCTAATCAATAACTCTATAACGCAGTAGTTGCCAATTCTTCAGGACTTCTTGATACATCAATATCAACATCAACAAGGTTAGTTGATGGTGAATCAACATCAACATGCTCAACCTGTTGTGCTTGATCTAAAATTCCTGATACCTCTCCTCCATCAGCATGACCTCTTGCCCTGTGATTATTTGTATCACGTCCTCTATACCATTTTACCGCTAAAAAAAGCATGATTGGTATAATGAAGATGATGCTAATACCCATTATTAATCCTATAGATAGACCATCAGAACTTTGGTTGGGTAGTGCTGGTAATTTAGTATCATTACTTTGATTTATAGGTAGATAGATATTGTTGGATGTAGTAGATAGTGTGCTGCTAATACCAAACTGCTCATTAGCTTCGGTAATTTTTTTCATAGTATCTTCAATATCTTCTATTTCTGTATTATTCCAGCCAATTGGTGATTTTGTAGTGAAGTCATCTTGTTTGCTAAGCTCAGCTGCACACTCTTGTTTATATATTTCATATCTTTCACTACAAAGAGGTTGATCAATTAGCTTCCCTAAATAAGTAGTAACCTTAGGTACCGAACTAGAACTATTTGTTTTCCCTTTTTTTCTTAGTTCATTTTGATCTTGCTTAATACAATTATATAAAATATTAAAAATAGCATTATCAACAACAAGGCTATTATGGTTTTGACGCCAATAAGGATCTTGAGCCTCTTTCTGTGGTATAATATAATGGAGTTTCGAATCATTTACAGAAAGCTCAATAGTATGTAAGCCATCATACTCTCTTGCGTTAAGTTTTATGTTAATATCTCTGATTTCTTCATTGGACTTCAGATCTTGCTTAATATAATGATCAATGTCATCTTCTAACCCCTTCTTTGTTGCATTGATGATACTATGTATGGTATCAAAGTATTTTGCTCTGGTTTTTTGTTCAGTTGCATTTTTACCTTTTGGTATACTATAACTACGATGTTGTTGACCAAATTCAATGTCATATTCTGCTTTATATCTTGGGTTATCCATTAACAATTTCAGATATCTAGTAAGGAGCTCTATTGATTGAAAACTTTTCTCTTCGTAATTCCACTCTTGTAAATCCCATGCGTTAATCACATAACGTGCAGTTGGTCTGCGTGTATAACCAATCTCTGTATTACCATCGCCAATCTTATAATCTTTATTGATAGATCTCGTCATAAATCTAAACTCTGGCAAATCATCGATGAAAGTCATGTTATAACGATATTTATGAGCATACTTAGGATAGAATTTTTTCACTGGCGAATATAGATCATAGCTTTGTGAAATTAAGCTTAATGGCTCATCTTTTCTGACTGATGCACTACCAAAGGATCTTTTGTGTTCAATAATAGGAACAATATTAAACCTTCCTAATTCTGTGTGCTTTAAGTGAATATTTACTAATTTATCACTCACATAATGTTCACCCATAGGTTGATCTTCCATTGTGTTATTTATACGTCTTTCTAACTTTGACATACTGTCGCTAACCAAGTTACTATAAGCTTGTTTTTGTTCATCAGTAAAAGTAACAGGATATAATGGTTGCGTAATAGATGGCACATTACCTTTAGAAGATAAATACTCTTGAAAATTAACAAATGTAGAATTATAGGTGTCATTACAAGACTTGTTATCAATTAATCTTTCTAAATATTTAAAGAGTTCTTCAGTCATCTTTCTTATTACTCTTCCGCCCCCCATACTGCGACTACGAAGACAATTTATTATAAATTTAGCATAAAAATTGTCGTCACCAATTTTATAAATTGTAAGATTAAAATCAGATGTTGTTTTTGAATAGATATTCTTAATCTCTGCAAATTTCGAAAGGAGCGGATCTTCTTTAACAATTTGAAATCCTAATGCCTGTCTATAAAGTTCTTCATCTAGTATGAAGCTGGTGATATTTAGTTGAGGACCATGATAGCCAGGCTCTTTCTCTACAATTAATAACTCTTTATCTGAATCTACTTGTAATTCAATGCCTTCATTATTACCTTTATTTATTTTGGACTTCATTTCCTCAATAAAACTACGGCATCCTTCTCTTATCTTCTCATTATTAATCATATATCCCCCATAATTTAGTTGCTGTTTAGTATAATAAAAAAAGCTATTTATCCTATGCTAAATATAATATAGGCAACATGGACAACAGAGAAGTTAATATTTAGGTAACTTTTTCACTAGTTATGGACAAAGCAAATTGAAAATTCTCTTATAATCTGTCTTGAAACTTACTAACTGTAAATTGAGCTCTAAATTTTAGTTTGAAAGTTGAGTAGTGTAGCAAAGTATATATTACAATTGCAGTAATAGAGCATATCACTGTTAAAAGTAGATTTGGTAAGATACTATTATTATAGAAGTATCCTACAATAAATACACCTATTGCACCAAAGGTCGTTTGCATAAACGCTATCAGCGCTAAACCTAAACCAGATTCTTGGATTTCACTTAGTGCAGATGTAATACTATTGCTAATTACAAACGCAAAACCAATATTAGCTATTGTCCAAAAAGACTCCAGAATTACTACAGTTAGATTAATTTTATAATACAAAAATGTTAAAGATAAATCAGATATAAGAGGTAATAATAAACCTATAAATAACATGTTTTTAATCCCAATTTTTTTAACATATTTTCTATTGATAGCTGCACCTATCATATATGATATAATCATTATGGTAATTAAATACCCATAATGTTTAGTTGATACATTCATTACCTTAGTAAGTACAAAAGGTAAATTACCTATATAGGCCCAAATCCACATAAAACTTAGAGAGTTGATTGCTACAAAGCCTAGAAATCTATAATATTTAAAGATTCTCACGTATTGTTTTAATATATCAACTAAAAGATTTGTTAAAGTTTTATATTCTGGTCTATCCTTTGTCTCTTTAAACTTAAGACAAAGCAGTAAGAGGGTCAGTGCTGATAATACTGATATAATTATAAAAAGAAAACGCCAACTATAGCCGTATGATACGATATTACCACCAATTATTGGTGCTACTGCAGGTGAGAGAGCTACTATCATATTTAATTTTGATATAACTCTGGAACATTCATATCCAGAATACATATCTTTTATTGTTGCATAACCAACAACAACTGCAACTCCAGCTCCAAAGCCTTGTATAAAACGCATGAATGTCAAATGTGTTATGCTTTGTGCTAAACAGCATACGATACTAGCTAAAGTAAATACAGTCATTCCAGTTAGCATTACTTTGCGTCTACCATAATAATCTGATAATGGTCCGTAAATTAGCCCTGATATGGCAAGCCCAATCAAATTTAGACTAATAGTGAGTTGTGCAATACCATCTTCAACTTTAAAATACTCAGCTATTTTAGGTAAGGCAGCAGCATATATATCAGTAGACATATCAGTAATTGCTATAGATAAGATAACTAAAATGGATATAAGAGTTTTTGTATTACACATATTTTAAACTTAAGTAAAAACAATAAACGACTTGATAAATAATAGAGCTTACAGTGCAACACTATTAAATTAACTCTAATATAAAATAATTCTATTATATTAATAATAACACTAATATACAATATTGGCAGGAAAAACGTATAGTTTATTAGGTTTTTTAGAATTTATCAGGCAATTTTAATTATTTTTATAGTGCATTATATTCTTTGTTGGTTTTGAGTATAATCAAGAGCAAAACTAGTAGACATACTTCAGTACTTAAATATAATATAAAATGGGTTCTGTACTGCATGTGAGGTTAAGTCATGTTTCTTGAGCTATAAATGTTCTTAATAGGGAACTGTCACTGCTAATTTCTTTGTAATTAGTATATGGTGCCCACCTTATTTTAAGGCATAAGAGACCACTTAAAGCCCACAGCAGATATGGGCCCACTAGCTTTTCTAAAATTAGAATAAAAATGGTTTATAAGTATAAAAGTGAGGATATTTTAAATTTTCCTGTTCATCAGCTATTTAATGTAATAATTGATATTGAAAGATATCCTGAATTTATACCATGGTGTACTGCAGTAAATATCACAGAGAAAGGTGATAATAAGATAATTGCAGATGTACTTGCATCCTTTAAAGGTATTAAAGGAAAATACACTTCTGAAATAGTATTTTATCCTCCAACTATGGAACAAAGTGGTTCGATTGAAGTTAGAGCAATTAAAGGCTTATTCAAGCACTTATATAATACATGGGAACTAATACCCCAAAACGATAATAAAACGATAATTAGATTTTATATTGAATTTGAATTTCAATCCTCTTTTTTTCAGATGATGCTAAGTGTAATCTGCAAGCATGCTCAAAAAAGAATCATATCTGCTTTTAAGAATAGAGTACGTAATTAACAATCTCTGATGATCTTGACATAGTATTAAATTTTCATGTATAATTTAATATAATTTAAATTATAGGTTGTACAGTTGATGCGCAATAAGTTATTTTTATTTTTATTTTTTACACTAATTTGTAACTATTCGAGTGCTAGCTCAAATAAGACTCAAGAGCAGCTTCTCTATAGTGATTCTAAATCAACAAACGTTTCTAGTGCTATATTAGAGGAAAATATAACAGCGGAAGAGCTTTTAAAAATGCTACCAAATGATAAGGTACTTGGTAACAAAAATGCTCCAATTACTATGATAGAGTACGCTTCATTTTCTTGTTACCACTGTGCTCTTTTTCATATGAATGTTTTTCCAACAATAGAAAAAGATTATATTAAGACTGGCAAAGTACTTTTTATATTTCGCAACTTTCCACTGGACTATAAATCGCTAAAAGCATCAATGCTTGGATATTGTTATCATAATACAAATGATTATTTTACTTTTAATAAGGTAATGTTTAGTTTAATAGATTCTTGGAATAATAAACCGAACGACTTAAGTCTCTTAGAAAGTGTAGCAAGAATAAGCGATATTGATAGGGAGAAGTTTAATCAATGCATAAGCAATAAAGATGTCTTCGATACAATAATAAATGAAAAATTCTTAGCTACTAAAAAGCTAAAAATTACAGCAACACCTATATTTTTTATCAATGGCAAGAGATATGAGGGATTTCACAATTTAAATTACTTTACTGCTTTATTTAACAGCTTGATCAAAGAATATCCAAATTATTCCATTGCTAAGAAATAACAAAAAGATAAAATATTTATTTTGTATCTTTTTTATAATCTTTGTCTTTTTTAATACGCTCAAAATCCATTTTCTTATTACGCCAACTATAAGAACGCATAACAAACTTATTTTCAATAAGAATTATAGTACCATCATAACATTGAACTATATCCATACGCGCTTGTTGTGCTTTACGAAACCATTGTTTATATTTTTCACGATATGCAGGATCTTTTAAAATTAGACTCCCACAGTCTTCGTTAACTTTACTGTGTGATATTTTCTCAACAACACTACTAAAATAAGAACACATACTAACCTTCCCCCCCTAAAATAAAATTTTTTATTTAATTTTTTTAATGATAATATAAACACATGACCATGTCCATTACTTTTTAACTTTAGTTATAACTTTTGTTTACATTACCAATTATAAGATAGATTATATAATAATATTTCAAATAGGTAATTAAAAGTAAAACTTGTATAATACTTGAGAAAGAAAGTAAACAGGTTTTATGATAAACAAAAGATAAAAAACTCTAATATCACTGTAAATAGTTTAGTATATTATATGCGCAATCAAAATTTAGATGATAAATCTCTATATATTAGAAAAACATTTGTACAAGAAGATACAGAACTTAATCAAGCTTTTCTTTTAAAAGAAAAATATTCAATTCAAATTAGCGCAGAAGAAGGTAAGTTATTAAGTTTATTTGTAAAGATGAATAATATAAAAACTATAGTAGAAGTTGGAACATTATATGGATATTCATCAATTTGGATGGCAAGAGCACTTCCACTAGGTGGTCATATATATACCATAGAAATAAATAGTGAATATGCGGATATAGCAATTAAGAACTTTAGTACCTTTAAAGTTGATGATAAAATTACTTTAATTCAAGGTGTTGGACTAGAGCAACTAAGAGAACTTGAAATCCAATCTCCCTTTGATATGATCTTTATTGATGCAGATAAAGCAGGTTACCCTGATTACTTAGATTGGGCAGAATTACATGTAAGACAGGGAGGGCTAATTATTGCAGATAATACTCTACTCTTTGATACCGTATTTTTAAAATCGCCACCAGAGTGGTTATCAAAAAAGTCATGGCTTGGTATGAAAAAGTTTAATGAGAAGTTATCAGATATTAATAAGTATTATTCTATACTTATACCAACAAAAGACGGTATGACAGTTGCTTTAAAGTTAATATAAAATTAGATAGTCCTCAACAATTCACGTTTTACAAATATGATTGACCTTCATTCAAAACTAGCAAACAAAAGTATAAAATCATACATTTAAAAAGTATGAGATATGAACAAATAGAGAAACTGGATGGAGAGAAATTTAGGCGCTTAACAGGGGTAAAAAAGACAACATTCAGCAAGATGTTAGAAATTTTAAGGAAAGGAAAAAAAGGCCAAAGGAGGAAGAAAAAATAAGCTAGATGAAGAAAATATGTTACTGATGGCATTAGAATATTTGCGAGAACGTATTTTCACATTGCACAAAGCTACGGAATAAGCGAAAGTAACTGTTATAAAATAATAAAGTGGATATTTGGTAAAACATCCAGACTTTCAGGGCGAAAAGAGCTGTTAAAAAGCGACATGGAGTATGAAGTTTTGGTGATTGATGCCACCCAATCGAACGTCCAAAAAAAAGCAACGAAAATTTTATTCAGGAAAGAAGA
>JAVBJW010000013.1:0-37095 GCA_031546805.1 Anaplasmataceae bacterium | reverse complement strand
ATGGATTTTAGGATTGCAGCCCACAGCTAGAGTAATCGTTGCTAGTTATTCACAAATTCTGAGTTTAAAACACTCACTTGATACCAGATGTATATTACAATCTGATTGGTATAAGGAGTTATTTCCCGAAACCGTATTATCCCAAAATACTCAATATAAATTTCAAACAACACAAAAGGGGTTTAGATTTGCCACTTCAGTTGGAGGTACTTTAACAGGAGAAGGTGGCGATTTTTTAATAGTCGATGATCCATTAACCCCAATGCAAGCTGCAAGTGAACGCTTAAGAAATCGTGCTAATGAATGGTTTGATCAGACTTTTGCCACTAGGCTCAATGATAGAAAAACTGGAGTTATAATTGTAGTGATGCACAGGTTGCATCCAGATGATTTAACCGGGCACCTGCTTGCAAAATCAGGTTGGCATCACTTATGTTTGCCGATGGTTGCTGAGAAAAAACAAACAATATATTCATTGCTCGATTATCCACGAACAGGGAATGTTTTGCATCTTAGGCAAGAGGGAGAATTGCTTTTACCTATTGTAGAAGAGAAAAAATACATCGAGCAAATCAAAATAGAACTTGGCAGTTATGCTTTTGCAGCTCAATATCAACAAAATCCATTAAATCAATCTCAAATTAAGCCAGAATGGCTAAAGCGCTACAAAGATTGTCCAAATGATTTATCTTATGTTACTCAAAGCTGGGATACTGCAAATGAGCAAAATGGCAATTTTAGTGTATGTACTACTTGGGCTAAAGTAGATAATATGTTTTACTTGCTTGATTTATATAGAGAAAAATTAGAGTATCCAGTTTTAAAGCAGCGAGTCTTATCTTTAGCTGAGCGCTGGCAACCTCATGCAATTTTAATTGAAGCAAAGGCAAGTGGTCAGCAGTTAATACAAGACCTGAGAATTGATAGTAGTTTACCTATTATAAAAATTACACCATCCATAAATAAAATTGCCCGTTTTTACCAAATTATTCCTTTAATAGAATCTGGTCGTATTTTTCTCCCCCATAATGCTGCGTGGCTAAGCGATTTTGAATATGAGCTCTTTATGTTTCCTAAAGTTCAGTATGATGATCAAATCGATAGCATGGTTCAATATCTAAACTGGACCCAAGGTGCTACCGCTAGTAGGCCAAATATTAGGTGTTTTTATAGCTGATTAGCTTTTTTAATACCAATATAGGAATACTGTTGACTTTTTAGCAAATCTATATAATAATTTAAATCATTGTATAAAAAGTGGGGGGTTTTATGAAAGAAATTAAGATGAGTGAGATTATGCTTAAGGATAATTTAGTTTTTGACTATTCCAAAGCTGAAGATCTAAGAATAATAGTTGATGAGCCAGTGCCTGAAGGTGCTAAAATAAAAATAGCTTCACCTCATGGTATAAATCTACCTGAAATTAAGCTTATTATAGAGGGCGATGTAGGAAAAAAAGTAAAAATAAGATCTCCAGAAAGAAAAGTAGATGTTATTATAAACGGTGATATAAAAGAAGGAGCATCTATTTTACTAAAAAAAGGAAATGTAATTGTAAAAAACGTTAATAGAGGTGTAAGAATTTGTACATATTCAGGTAGTATTAAGGCTAATACTGTTGATAAAGATAAATCAATAATTCTTGAAGCAGAATCAGGCTGTATTTTATCTGATAATATAAAAGATGGGAATCTTATAATAACAAATGGCTTCATTACAGCCAATACTATAGGTGATGCAAAACTTAGATCAAAATGTGGCAAAGTTTATATTAAGCAAGGTAATAGTGATGTACATAATAAAGATGTCACATTACCAATCGATAGTGCTGCTAAAATTTATGATGAACTAAATGCTAATCTCCGTACAATAATAGATAGTGCTTGTGATAACGAAACTATAAATGATGCATTCAACCAAATTAATAATGAACTCATGAAAATAGATCAACCAGCTAGGAATCAAGTACATCGCAAAATGCCAGGTATAACGGTAGATATAGGAGATCCATTACGCGTAAAATTTGGCGATAGAACAACAACAAACTATTATAATACACCACCGCACAGGCCAACCACATCATCTCGTAGAAATGGTAATGCACCAAGAAGTTCTAATTTTAGGCCTTCTAGTCATACTTTTTATACTAATGTACCAACTCAAGGTTTTGATTGGGAGTATTTTAATAACGCTTTTAGTACTAATATTAGTAATAATATTGGACAAGCAGCTGCAAGTGGTAATATAACACGACTACCAAATGCAAACAACTTACAATTTGGTAATACGTATCATATTGATATGAACCAAATATCATCACCACAAAGACAAACAACTGCAAGTAGAGGCACAGGAGAATCTGCAAATTCAAATCAAAGATCTGCACCGCAAACACAACAAGCAGCTGCTGCATCTAGTGAAAGCAGAAGAGGTGCGCCACCTGCATACGACGGAGAAAGTGCAGCAACTGCAAATGTTGAATCACCTCCAGCATATAGTGAAAAGCCAAGAGAAAATGAACAGACAATTACTGAAACTATTCATGACCCTAATGTTTCACAACCTCATACACAAAGAACTGTGAGAAAGTAATATATACTTCGATAGAAGATTATTAAAGATTTACTTACACTCAGAATTTAATATGCATGCCTATCAGTTTGGTTATCTTAAAGATAGAATGTGCTTGAATTTATTAGTTTGAACAAGCTCTAAGAAATAGAGAATCTGAACTAGAATTTGAGCACACAAAACAATTGTTTTCAGAATTCAAAAGAGGTCTAATGATTCAAAAGAAACTATTGACTACCGTATAAAGTAGCAATAAGGTTACACTATGTTTTTCATATTGTCTGTGTAAAAAGCATTATTAACATTTCATAATTTTACTAGAATAGGAGAATTTTAGATGTGGTATAGAATAACTATGCTGTTGTTCTTATGTGTCTTAATTTCTGGGGTTGGAAATTGTCCTATAAAAATAAAAAAAAGTAAACCTTCAACTCCTATAATATATGATAATGAAAAAGAGTCATCAACTTGGAGAATTTATTTTTTATGTGATGAGTCAGAAATAACAGATGAAAACAAGGAAAAATTACTTGAGGTTGTGGAATTTTTACAAATTAATCCTGGTAAAACAGTTAAAATAACAGGATATACTGATCAGTGTTGCACACTTAATAAGCGTAATAGAAAAAGATATAATGCTGCCTTAGGTCAAAGACGCGCAGATGCAGCAAAAGCATTTATGATAGGCTGCGATCAGTCTTTAGAACGCAGGATATACACTAAATCAAAAGGAGAGTTAGAGCCTGAAGTTATTGGTGATAGTGAAAAAGCTTGGTCTAAAAATCGTAGAGCTATTATTTCAGTGCGCTAAATCTAACTATACTATTATTTTTGTAGTTGTATTATCTCTATTGCAAGTACTTATTTGATAAATAATCTATATAGCAATCGACATTTAAATTTTTGTTCGTTATTTTTTTTAATAATTGAGAGATTGTATACTCTGCTCCATGTTTGTGTATATTAACATTTAACCAATTTACAAATGGATTAAAATCTCCTTTTGATATATTAGTTAAGACTTCATGATTTTTGTCTATAATAACAGAAAAAATCTGCGTTGCAGCAATAGCCGCAATAGCTTTCAGTGGAAAATAACCAAAGATACCACTGACCCAATAATCATCTTGAAAGTATTTTTCTGATTCTTTTTCAGGTACACAATCAAAATAGTGTTTTATACCTTCTAACCACGCATCATGTAAATCTTTAACCTGTAAGTTACCTGATATAATTTCTTTTTCTATAGTGTAGCGCAACATGATGTGAGCAGGAAAAGTTACCTCATCTGCATTCTTTAAAAGAGGATTAGGGCATACTTTATTCAAGAAATGGTAAATATTTTCTGCGCTAGTTGCCCTCTCGCTTGTAGGAAAAACTTTTTTTATATTTGGTTGAATAAAATCCACAAATGCCAATGAAGTACCTAAATTTTTTTCCATTAGCATACTTTGAGATTCATAAAAAATCTGTTCTTTGCCAATCTGTTGATTTTGCAAATCTTGAGAGAGATATTTTTCGTACAATATATCACCACTATTGCGTAGAACAGCAAACAGGCTGCTATAAAGATTCGACTTATCGTAGTCTATAAATGCCATTATATTATCTGCAGAGGTAGAATTATCGTTATTTGTAGTCAGACCTATGGCATCTAAGTAGGCACAATTTAGCAACTTTTGCTTTTCAATTGGTGCATTTTTAATATGAAAAATTTTATTTTTATTCTGATTTTGAACGATATTCCATACATGCTCATGAAAAAATTTTCCAATTTTTGTAAATATTTTATCTAAGTCTTTCTCTTTAATGCTAGAATCATAAAAATCTAAAAGCGTATCATATTTTGAACATTCAAAACTATCCGATTTGATTGAGGCAGCCTCACGGGTAAGTTCAACAAGTTCTGAAAAATGTGGGAGAACACTACTAAAATTATCTTCTTGATGAGCTGACTTCCATAATCTTTTACATTGTAGTTTTGCTTCAGTTAATTTTCTAATCAATTGAAAAGGTAATATGCTATTATGCTTATAGAGCTTTGACATATGGCATAAACTAGATCTTTGCCATTCATTAAGTTTTCTTTTATTACTTAGAGCATCTTGCAGCATATCTTTTACTAGATCGTGCGAAATCATCTCGTGTTTTATTTCTTCTAGTACAATTACTTCTTCATTATCATAAAAAGTATGTTGTTCACTTAATTTACTTAATATACATTCAACACTATTTATTTTGCTAAACAATTGTTCTAAAAACTTATAAGACTCCATGTAACCTTTATACCTAAAATTTAGTTAAAGTAAAAGTAAGTATAGATTAGTAGATATACAAGAAAATTTTTCCTAATGTTGGAATAAATTAATAAAATATCTTAAAAACAGTTTTTTTGATGATAACCTTCTTATTAGAATTCACTTATGCTTATCAATAAAGCATAGGTTATTTTATACCAATATAATAATATCTTTTTCTTTATTATTAACTTACCATCAATATATAGATTAAAGATAATGGGGGAGTGTATGTTTTGTTGTTTTAATAAGTGTTCTACTGTAAAAAGTAGTGAATTGGAAAAGGTTGCAAAAAAGATATATATCAAACGAGATAATATGTCGGAAGCTTTGAAAATTTTAGAGGCTATTCCTCAAGTGAATGATCGTGCATTATTTACAAAAATGTCCGCAGATGGGGTGTTAAGAGTACTTGATGGACCTTCTAGTAATAATGGTGTTGCTGTATTTAAAAACTAGAAATCTGTAATAATCATCATATAAATAGTTGAGCTAAATAAAGCATTCTAGAGCACGTATTAAAAAAATAGTTGGCATGGTCCGACAAAGCAATGGTCGGAAAGAGAAAACCAGCTTTTGCATAATTGATGCACAGAGTGTAAAGAATGCAGATAGTGCTGAAGAAAAGGGCTATGATGCTGGTAAAAAAATCTCAGGAATAAAGCGTTATATTTGCGAGTTGATCAGTGGTTGGTTCGTGCATGGTAGTGTTAAGATGATTGTTTTGCTCGTGTTTTTCCCATGGGCCGCTTCTTTTTTTAAGTAGTGGCAAAAAAAACTTATAGTCATCCTCAGTGTAAACCCTAGTAATATTCCCTTTACTATCCTTGTAAGTATATTTTAAATCACCTCCTGCATTTAGTAATAAATTAGTAATCTCAACATTACAAGATTTTATTGCTAAATTCAGTGGTGTGCAACCATTGAGATCTACACAATTTAATTTGGCACCTTCTTTTATGAGTAGTTTAACTATTTCAAGATTTTCACACTCTACTGCATGGTGAAGAAATGTATGGCCTTTATTGTCTACTGAATTGATATCAGTACTGATATATTTTTGTAATAACGTAACTGTTTCAGATTTTTTAGATTGCATTGCATGGTGCAAAAGTATAACACTACCTGCTGTGTTAATGTGAGAACCTTTTTTGAGTAATAACTCAAGCATTTTCTGCTTCTCAGAAGCTGTTGCATAAAATGCACAGTTTATTTTATTGACTTCATTTTCAGGTAATACTACCGTGCGTGTTTCAATACTATTGAGTAATTTTTCTATAGTGTCAGAGCTTTGGAAAATATTTTCTGATATAGAACATTGTAATTCTTCTTTAGTTATAATATATTCATTATTAGTCCTAAAAAAATTAGCTATAGATTTTCGATAGTTTTTATCTTTTAAAAGCTTGACTAAAGCTTCGTATTCTATAGATTCACCATCTATCGTCAAAATTTTTGCTAAATCTTGAGCTATAAAAACACTGCTTAATTTGTTTTTACTTATATCTTTCAGCCGTTTTGCCCAATTTTTAGCTATGTTGTAGAATTTGCCTTTACTTCTTTTTATTGGCACTTGACTTATCTTTTCGATGTGTGGAAGACCGCTGAGTAACTCCAATAATTTATGTATGTTAATTTCAACTCTTACATTAGATTTTGGAGAAGTTTTAATAAATTTTGATAATTTAGAAACAACGCTCATTTTAAATTTTAGATTAAATTTAGCGTTATTATAGAATAAATAAATTTAATTTCAAT
Source organism: Anaplasmataceae bacterium (assembly GCA_031546805.1). Classification (GTDB taxonomy): domain Bacteria; phylum Pseudomonadota; class Alphaproteobacteria; order Rickettsiales; family Anaplasmataceae; genus Mesenet. Next base: position 30,469 of record JAVBJW010000013.1, on the reverse strand, counting down.
TAAGAGTTGAAAACAATAGCTTATTAAATCAATTGCTGGTTTGTAATATTGGTTTACCCGTGACAATGTTTGTATTTTTTACCTGAACCACAAGGACACCTATCGTTTCTTGATACTTGTGCAAAGTCATTGGTTTTAGTTGTGTAAAATTTTTCTTCTATTTGTTCATCTTTGATTTTAAAATGTGAAAGACGATGTAGAGTTAATTCTTGCCACTTATTTAACATCTCTTGCATCATTGCAAATGCTTCTCTTCTGAATTCATTTAAAGGATCTTTTTGTCCTATTGCACGTAAATTAATGCCGTGCCTTAAACTTTCCAAAGATGATAAATGCTCTCTCCATAGGTGATCAAGTGTCATTATCATAATTTGTTTAACCACAGTTGCCCATAAATCATCTTTGTATTGATTAAACGATTGCTCCCTTTCATTAAAAAATGAACTTACTATGTTGTTTACATAACTTAAAATATCATCTTTACTCAAAAGATCATCAAGTTCTGAAAGACTTAGCTCTATCCCATATAGTCTATGAACTTCACTTATAGTTGTTTTACAATTTTCTTCATCACAATATTTATCTAATTTATCTAAAATAGAATTGTTAACATTTATATACATCGAAGATATGTTATTATTTTTATTACTTAGAATATTATTTCTTTGTTTAAATATTACTTTACGCTGTTCGTTGATAACGTTATCAAATTTCAGTAGTGATTTACGTATATCGTAATTTTTAGATTCAACTTTTTTTTGTGCTCTCTCGAGTGCATTATTAATCCATGGATGATGTATTGCCTCATCTTTTTTAAGGCCTAATTTTTGCAAAAAACCTTTGATTTTATCCGAACCAAATATCCTCAATAAATCATCTTCAAGAGATAAAAAGAACTTTGATAGCCCTGGATCACCCTGTCTACCAGAACGCCCTCGTAATTGATTATCTATACGACGACTTTCATGTCTTTCGGTTCCAACTACGCATAATCCACCAGCATTGATTGCTATTTCTTTGTCTTCCTCTACTTTCTGGACAATCTCTTGATACTTTTCTGCATTTTCATTTTTAAGTTCTATTTTTGCTAACATTTTAGCATTGCCACCAAGCTGAATGTCAGTACCGCGTCCTGCCATATTAGTTGCTATTGTAATTTTTCCTGGTATTCCAGCTTGAGCAATTATATAAGCTTCTTGTTCGTGGTAACGGGCATTTAAAACTGAATGTTTTAGTGAATTTTTAGTTAAAAGTTGAGAGAGTTTTTCTGACTTTTCAATGCTTGTTGTGCCAACAAGCACAGGCTGAAGGCGGTTATTACATTCAGTGATAAATTTTAGTACTGCATCATACTTTTCTTCTTCTGTACAGTAAATTTCATCATCTAAATCTTTTCTCTTAACAGGAGCATTAGTTGGAATTTGCACAACATTTAATTTATATATATCCCAAAACTCTTCTGATTCTGTTACTGCTGTACCTGTCATTCCTGCTAATTTTTTGTATAGGCGAAAGTAATTTTGAAACGTAATTGAAGCAAGAGTTTGATTTTCATGCTGTACTTTTAACCCTTCTTTTGCTTCTAGGGCTTGATGCAAACCATCAGAATACCTTCTGCTTTCCATCATGCGCCCTGTAAATTCATCAATAATTACTACCTTACCATTTTTTATGATATAGTCCTTGTCTACAGTGAATAATTTATGAGCACGCAAAGCTTGATCTATATAATGAGTCATTGTTATATTATTAGCATCATACAAAGAAGAGTCTGCTGTCATGAGGTTATGCGCCTTTAATAGCCCTTCTATCTTTGATATACCATCTTCAGTTAAAAATACTGATCTGTTTTTTTCATCTAGTTCATAATCTGAAGATTGAAGCTTAGTTATTATTTTATCCATTTTAACATATATTCTATTATCTTCGCTGATTTGACCAGATATGATTAAAGGAGTGCGAGCTTCATCTATTAAAATAGAATCAACTTCATCTACTATTGCATAATTAAACCCTCTTTGAGTCATATCACTGTGAGAAAATTTCATGTTGTCGCGCAAGTAATCAAATCCAAGCTCATTATTTGTAGAATAAACTATATCTTTACTATATATATTCTTCCTATCCTCATCAGTCATATCGTGTGTTATACAGCCAACAGATGCACCTAAAGCATTATATAGTTTACTCATCCATTCTGAATCACGTTTTGCTAAGTAGTCATTGACAGTAACTACATGTACTCCATCCCCTGTCAGTGAATTTAAATATGCAGCCAAAGTTGCAACTAGAGTTTTACCTTCACCAGTTTTCATTTCTGCAATCATTCCACGGTGAAGTGCTATACCACCAATTAGCTGTACATCAAAATGGCGCATACCTAAAAACCTTTTTGAAGCTTCACGAACAACAGCAAATGCTGCAATTAGCAAATCATCCAAAGTTTTGCCGTTTTGTAGTTCTTGCTTAAATTCTCTTGTTTTATTAGACAGTTCTTGATCTGAAAGTTTCTCTATTTCTGGTTCTAGTAGATTAATTTGCTCAATACTCTTTTGCAGTGATTTAATTAATCTCTGATTTGCTGATCCAAATAGTTTTTGCGCAAAGGCTAACATAAAACTTAAATTTTAACATAATTTAATTTATTATATTGACAAACTAGGTAAGCAGCAACGATTTTAAAACTTTGGCGAAAGACTAAAATTTGAGATTTAATTTATAAAAATATTACAACTTGCAAGTAGCAATTTTAGATTATTATGCTAAATTTGATATTAGACGAATAGAGGGGAATATGAAGAGAAGGCAAGTTAGAAAAATATATTATGATTTTGTGGATATGTATATTTCAACTTTACACTTAGATGCAATTGATTCTTTTAACTGTGATTCTACACAGTCTATTTCTCAAAAAAAAAGCTTTTGTCGTGGTAATTGTGATCTAATGCAAAAGAACCTTGTTTTTGATATACAGAATTACTTACAGCAAGGTTATTATCATAGGGAATATTGCTACAAATTTATGTCTAATTGTCTCAGGAAGAGAAATATCAAAGATGTAGATCTTTATAGTCATAAAGTAGATTTTTATAGTAAATCTGAGGTTAAAAATTACACTAAATACCTCAAATCATTTGCCACTAATAAACGCTACAAAGATGAATTCAGTGTTTTGGTTTGTGATATTAAACGCAGTAGTTGTGATAATTATTGTTCAAACACCAAAATTGCTGTTAGACAATGTGTTGCAGAAAGTTTTACATCATTTGTACTAAAGCACCATTTTAGTCTTAACCACATAAGCACTGTTACGTCTCATACTATAAATACTAAGACAACAGCTATTAGCAATAGAAATAATCAGGTAGGGAATAAAAATAATAATTTAGGAAGTGATCTTTTTAACGTAGGTGTTCTAACAATAATTGGTTTCATTATGCTATTATTTTGTAAATACGGAAATAAATTGCTTCAAAGAAGTAACGATGCAGACACTCATTTACCTATTAGTCTGTTGAGTAGTGCAAGAACTCATAGAAGCAATGCCAAAAAACATAGCCATTTCTCCATTGGGCTGTAGTATTAGAACTGCTGCGAAGCAGTAGTAGAAAAAAGAAAATTATGTAAACACAGCAGCTAAAAAGCATGTTTCAAATCGACCAATATAATATTAAATCTCATTATATTTTCTGTAGCTCCAAATAATATTGCTCTAATTTTCAAATTTAGGGAAGATTGCCGTGGGTGCAGGTAATAAAACACCAGGTTTAATTGTATTGGTAAAATATTTTATATTACGTTCTTCGGTTAGAATTTGTAGTTGGTTTAAAATAGCGTTTGCAGAATTTGGAATAATAGGCTGAAGTAGAATGCCAATAATTCTTATGTATTCTAAAAGTTTATAAATTACTGCATTCATAAGCTTAGGGTTAGTTTTGCGTAATTTCCACGGAGCACTTTGATCTATATAGCTGTTCGCTCTAGAGGCAAGACCTAGTATTATAGATAAAATATTGTTGAATTCATATTTAAATAAATGATGCTCTATTTGTTTTAGTATCTCTTCATAATTTGGCAATGCTTCATTTCCTACTAATATATCGGAATTAACTTCTGGAATAACACCTTCGTATTCTTTATGCACAAACGCTATTGTCCTATGAATTAAATTGCCTATATTATTTGCTAAGTCTGAGTTTATGCATTTTATCATTCCTGCTTTGCTAAAATTACCATCATTACCAAAAGCAACTTCCTTTAACAAAAAATATCTTACTTGATCGACACCAAATTCTTCTGTTAAACCAATTGGGTTAATAGTATTGCCAATGGACTTGGACATTTTTTGTCCTTCATTTAACCACCAACCATGAATTGCTATTTGTTTAGATAGAGGTAACCCTGCTGCAAGTAGAATTGCTGGCCAATACACAGCATGAAAGCGCAGTATATCTTTGCCAATAACGTGAATACTAAAACTATTGTCATTAGTCCAAAATTTTTTGTACTCGTGATTTTGAGTATCAGGAAAGCCAAGAAGTGTGAGATAATTAGTCAATGCGTCGATCCAAACATAAATTACGTGATTATTGTCATTTGGCACTTTTATTCCCCAAGAAAAGCTTGTGCGTGAAATTGACAGATCAATTAAACCTGATTTTACAAATGATATCACTTCATTGCGTCTATGATTTGGAAAAATAAAATCCGGCTGATTTTCGTATAGCTCCAATAGTTTTTCTTGCCATTTTGAAAGCCTGAAGAAATAGCTAGGCTCCTCTACCCACTCAACTGGTGCACCAGTTGGCGCTGCACCATCTACTAAATCTTCTTCTTGATAAAATGCTTCATCACGTACTGAATACCAACCTGAATAGGAACTAAGATATATTTCTCCTCTTTCATATAACAAGTTCCATAAAGCTGTAACTGCCTTTTTATGACGTTGCTCTGTTGTGCGTATAAAATCATCATTTTGAAAATTCATTATCTTATTGAGATGTTCAAAAGATCTACTTGTTTTATCTGCAAATTCTTGTGGTGAAATTACCATATTTGCTGCAGCCTTTTCAACCTTTTGCCCGTGTTCATCTGTTCCTGTAACAAATTTTACGTTTTGACCACCTAGCTTTATAAACCTTGACATAACATCGCAAATGAGACTAGTGTATGCATGACCAATATGTGGCACATCATTAACGTAATATATTGGTGTTGTTATGTAAAAATTTTTACCGTTCATGTATATTGTGATAAATTAATTAAATTTAACTTACATGCATATGCTATGGCAATAATTTTCTTCCAAACTCTATCCCTAAATATCTTTGACTTAATTTGGTAATTGAACTTAGTAAAGGTAAAATTCATGAGATAAAAAGTATGGTATTACTGGGTATTCAAATTTACTTTTTATTCGTTCTAATAGTTTTATGTTATCAAGAAATAGCACTCTTGTACACTCATAATGTTTTGAATAGTACTTAAAAGTATCATTTGTTAATTTAAATAACTTTTCTAGCGTTAAATTAAAAGTCATTCCAGTATTAGGGTCAAAAAAAGCAAAACTATTATCTTGATTTTTTGCAATTAGCATCTTATGAGCTGGACCTGCATTAATATCTGATGTAACAACAAAGCTTACATAAGTTCCAGGCTCAATTGCTTTCATGCCATCTATGAATACCTGCTCATTGATTGTAAACTCATCGTTTACTTTACGAACAATACTCAATGCCTTATCTAACGTAAATACATTGTAAGGTGACATTCTAGTATTAAACATATCAATTGTCCATTCTGGCACTTTTCCATTTTTTCTTATTTCTTCCCATAAATCCTTCAATGTGCTTTCAAATCTTGTAAATGCTTCATTCATTAATTGAGTTTGTTTTTTTACAAATGCTTCTGTAAAATTAAAAAAATAGTAATTTATTTTGTTGATTAGCTTGATCTCCTCTTCGTTGGGACTATTAGCATATTCAAAATCTTTTGTATTTTCTTGAACTACCCTAATTACTGTTTCTAAGTCGTGTAATATTATTTCAGTTGATAAAAGCTGATCAGCACTTCTTTCATTGAGTAATTGACGAAATACAACATAATCAGACAGTAGCTCGCATATTCCACTTGCTTCTTCTCCATCTCGTATTAAATATTTATTAAGATATTTATACTCTTGCTTGTTTTCCTTTATTTTTGGTAATAAAATACATTGATTAAACTCTAATACATTCACATCTTGGTCACTGACTAAGTTGCATTGATCAAGCTTAATTTGACCTTGTATTCTTGATTCTACTACCTTAAATATATCTTGATAAGGCACAACATCATCTTCCCCTGCAAAGCAGTTACTGCTTATAGCAATAAGAAATACTAAAGTTATCAGAATGTTTTTCAATTTAGAAATAAAATTTGTACTCATAAAATCTCCTACATCTTCTTATAATCTAGCTACATATTAATTGTTAAAAATTTCTAAACCTTATAAGAATTCAACTACATACATATAATTTGTATCAATCATCTTAAACTTCAACAATTTGCTCCTTTATCAATACATTATTTAAAACTACATTTACTAACTGAGTGGATACAGTGCTTAAAGCTAAATTCACCAGTGTTCTTGATTTACCCTTACCTATTAATTCAGGAATATTAATCCCTTCAATTATATTATAAGGTAGTCCTAATTCACTTGCTGTCCAGATTTTTTCGAACTCCTTCTTAAAATCATTAAATCTTCTCTCATCATTAAATATAAATTCAATTACATATTGACCACAATTTTGTGATTTTAGTATAAGACTAAACATTTGTTTGTTATTTTGAACCTTAGCGAATATCTCACGATCATCAAGTATTATTCTAATAATATTGGATTTAGTATATGAATCGATATTAGGTACTGTAAGTATTAAATCTAGTATGTCGCTATTTTTTTTAACTAGTCTTAACCTTGTATTAATATAGTCTTCATCATTATCACTATAATCTTTGAAAATTCTTTTTAATACACCAGCACCATCATTTAAAGTCATTAATTTATAAAAAAAATCCTTATTTTCTACAATATTTTTATAAAATTTTTGATCACTTAAAACTTCTCTGACTAAATAAGATCCTGGTAGTGCTGCCAGTAATCTATAGAAAACATCTGGTGCTTGTACAACTCTTGCAAGTAAATCATTACTATCAAACACATCTTGTATCCAACTTTCATATTGGTACATTGTTTGATGTGTAACAAACATCAATTCCAGTATTCTTTCTAAAATACCAATATGGCTTTTTATTCTATTAAAGCTCCATACATTATTAAAAATGTTTTTAACAAGACATGAAAATTGATGTTCATGACTTAATCTAAGTAGTTGATTAAAAATATCTATGTTATTTATTATAAGATCAAGGCGCTCTTGGTTACCAAAAACTGCTTGTACTGAATCTTCATTGAACTTATTAAATTTCAATAATTTTTTAAAGATGTACTGATTTTCTTTTATTCTTAACGGAATATTTGTGTTACTAAATATTATCTCAATAAGACTATTATTTATCCCATTTGGATGTATATGGTCTCTGTTTTTTATTTTGAGACATTCTTTAAAAAGATCCAAATTTTCTTTGATATTATTAAAATTCTCAACTTTATGAAATATTAATTCTGTAGTGTAATCACGACCACTAGGAAACTTTCCAGATTCTATTAGCACGTGAAGAACATCTAAACTATTCCTTAATTGACTTAGGCGTTTTTTATTTCCAAAAACAAACCGTGCTACTTTATCATTTAGATGACCTGATTGTGCTAACTTGAGCACAATATCTGAGTTATCATTCATGTTATTTGTAACATCATACATACTAACTCCCCTATAATTAGATGTATGCTATTAATAGCATGTAATAATTCTAATGTAAATAACTTATATTTTAACTTAAAATATTTTAAATTAACTTTTAAATATAGAATTCTAAAGCAGAAGAAGTTTTAGAAACTATTGTTGATCGATGATAACATCTATTGGCTTCATGCCTACAACATTGTATCCTGAGTCTACATGTAAAATCTCTCCAGTAGTACCACTGCTAAAATCACTCAATAAGAATAAAGCTGCTCTACCTACTTCTTCTATTGTTACATTTCGTCTCAGCGGTGAATTTTTACTACTCCAATTTTGGATATAATGAAAATCACTTATTCCAGAAGAGGCCAGTGTTCTTATAGGGCCAGCTGAAATAGCGTTAACTCTTATTTGCTTAGGGCCTAAGTCACATGCTAGATAACGTACGCTTGCTTCAAGTGCAGCCTTGCATAAACCCATAACATTATAATTTGGCATCACTTTTTCGGCTCCATAGTATGATAATGTCAGCAAACTCCCACCCTGATTCATAATTTTTGCAGCTCTTTGCGTCAGAGATGTAAACGAGTAACATGATATATGCATTGCCAAAAGGAAGTTTTGTAATGATGTGTTAATGTATGGTCCATTCAATTCATTTTTATTAGAAAACGCAATTGCATGAACGAGAAAATCAATATTGCCCCAGTGCTTTTCTATTTCTAAAAAAGTGTTATCTATCGAACTTTCATTTGAAACGTCACAGTGTAAAATTAACTCACAACCTAACTGCTTTGCTAGAGGAGATATTTTGTCTTTTATCGCTTCAGATTGATAGGTAATTGCTAGCTTTGCACCTTGCTCTGCCAGCACTTTTGCTATCCCAAAGGCTAATGATTTATCATTGAGGATTCCAGTTATAATTCCTTTTTTTCCTTTTATAATATCCTTCATAATATTTTTAAAATTTAATTATTTATATTAAGTGTTTCTTAAGGTTAATTCAAGTGAACATAAGTCATGTTTTTTAGAAATTAAATTTTCTTATAGTATAGGAAAATTAACTTATGTAATTTAAAAAATAAAAACTTATTTCTCATTTGATTAATAGATTTCTAATCTTTATCATGATATGCTATCACTTTTAAGCTTTATATGTAGTTTGAGTTAAAACCTAAGAGAATTAGTATGGCAAATACAGGTAATGTTAAAACGGATCAATTATTTAAAGGTTTAACAAGACCAGCCATGTTGTTTGGTGTTAGTTATACTTTTGCTATACTCAATTTGTTAATTACAGTAATGTCTTTTATGTATTCAGAGGATTTTAGGACTCTCTTGATTTTAGGTCCTGCAATTCATGGAATAGGGTATATTGCATCAGCAAAAGAGCCACTGTTTATTGAATTGTTTATGATTAAAATGCAAAAATGTGCCAAGTGCTTAAACCGATTCTATCATGGTGCAAACTCATATGATATAATATAATAATGTTTAAGTTTAAAACACTAAGGACTGAAAATAGTAGCGCAATAAAAAGAGAAATCCACTCTGCTAATTTTATACCTTATTCTCATCATTGGAATAGCACAACCTTAATGACGAAAGATGGCTATATGCTCAAGGTTATAAAACTTGATGGTTTTGCTTTTGAGACGGCAGATGATGAAGATTTATCTATACAAAATTCCATTAGGAATCAAATGTTGCGTAGCATTTCATCACCTGCATTTGGATTATACTTTCACACAATAAGACGCAGAAAAAACGCTTTTTCTGATAAATTTGCCAATAAGAGATTTTCTAATTATTTTTCTGACTGTGTGAATTTAAAGTGGCGAGAAAAGCACTCAGCAAGACAAGCTTTTACTAATGAGCTGTATATTACAATTGTTCGTAAGTTTGATAAAAAGGGAGTAGCTTTTCTAGGCCATCTATTACAAAAGTTTGATAATATAACTTCAAAGCATGCTCGTGAAAGTGATATGTGTGCTACTTATGAAGATCTAGAAGAAATGACAAATCGTATAGTTATAAGTTTGCGTAACTATGGACCTCGTGTACTTGAAGTACGTAATACTCCTGATGGTTTATTTTGTGAAATTACAGAGTTTTTATCAAGAATTGTAAATTGTGGTTTTATAACAAATTCACTCTTTCCAATTACAACCGAAATTGCAAGGTATTTACCATTAAACAGATTGTATTTTGGTCGCAAAATGATACAAGTAGTCTCTCATGATAGAAGTAAATATGCTAGTATTATTAGTGTAAAAGAATATGGTCAACATACTTCTGCTGGAATGTTGGATAGCTTTTTACAACTTCCATATGAGTTTATAATTACACAATCATTTGAATTTGCAAATCGTCAAATGGCAATTGCAAAAATGCAGATTCAGCAAAATCGTATGATACAAGCTGCTGATAAAGCTATTTCACAAGTAGCTGAGATCTCGCAAGCTCTTGATGATGCAATGAGTGGTAGGATTGCATTTGGTTACCATCACTTAACTATTCTATGTATAGAAAAAACACCAAAAACTTTAGATAATGCTTTAGCACTAATTGAAGCTGAGCTTTCAAACTGTGGTATTTATCCTGTAAGAGAGAGAATAAATCTTGAGCCAGCTTTTTGGGCGCAATTGCCTGGTAATTTTGATTATATAGTACGTAAAAGCATTATCAGTACGCTTAATTTAGCAGGTTTTGCTGCACAACATAATTATCCTATCGGCAACAAGTCCAACAATCACTGGGGTGAAGCTGTTACTGTATTTGATACAACTTCAGGTACTCCATTTTTTTTTAATTTCCACGTAAGAGATGTTGGTCATACAATGATTATTGGACCAACTGGTTCTGGAAAAACTGTTCTGATGAATTTTCTTTGTGCGCAAGCAATGAAATTTACACCAAGGATGTTTTTTTTTGATAAAGATCGTGGTGCCGAGATTTTTCTTAGGGCATTAAATGGAATTTATACTGTGATAGAACCAAGAACGCCCACAGGATTCAATCCTCTACAACTTAACGATACTCCAGATAATAGAACTTTTTTAATGGAGTGGTTGAAGACTTTAGTCTCAACGCATGATAGTAAATTTAATTCTGAAGATATAGAACGCATCAATGATGCAATAGATGGTAATTTTAAGCTTATAAAAGAAAAAAGAATACTTAGTAATATCGTGCCGTTTTTTGGACTTGGTGGACCTGATACTTTAGCAGGACGCATATCAATGTGGTGTGGTAGTGGTTCTCATGCATCTATATTTGATAATGGTAAAGATTTACTAGATTTTTCTAAATCTAGAGTATTTGGTTTTGAAATGGCGCACCTTCTGAAAGATCCTGCTGCTCTTGGACCAGTATTACTTTATTTATTTCACAGGATCAGTATATCTCTTGATGGTACTCCTTCTATGATTGTGCTAGATGAAGCATGGGCACTCATAGATAATCCAATTTTTGCTCCTAAAATAAAAGATTGGCTTAAAGTACTGAGAAAACTTAACACTTTTGTGATTTTTGCAACTCAAAGCGTTGAAGACGCAAGTAAAAGTTCTATTAGTGACACTCTAGTACAACAAACTGCAACACAGATCTTTTTACCTAATCTTAAGGCAACAAATGTATACAGGGATGTTTTTATGCTAACTGAACGCGAATTTATGTTAATTAAACATACAGACCCAAGCACCAGATTCTTCCTAGTAAAACAAGGAATCAATGCTGTTGTTGCAAGAATAGATTTGCGTGGATTGGATGATATAGTAAATGTATTATCTGGACGAGCAGAAACTGTGTTATTATTGTACGATATTATCAAGGAAGTTGGTCACAATCCACAAACATGGCTGCCTATATTTTACAAAAGGGTAAAAGATGTTTAAAAATATTAGGATAATATTATTTATATTAGCTGTATTATTATTAAACGCCAACTTCTTACTTGCTAGGCCTGCTGTGGCTGAAGAAGTAAGCAACTCTCATGTAGTTTTAAGAGATACAAAAGCCAGTAATCCTAAATGTCAAATGTCACAAATGATTGGAATTATAGCTGGCGTAAGCGCTGCGCTTACTACTCTCGTTACTGGTGTAACTCTTAAACTTGCTGTTATAACCATTAAAGTTGGTATTGCATTGCTTATTATAGGTATTGGATCTATTGTGGGCCTAGTTATGAGTACTCCAATGTTTTTTGCTTGTAACTTTAGCTTTGTCAGACATCCAGTTCTACGTTCTGACATAAATGATGGAAGTGACGGTCAATCTGGAAGTTATAGACAATGTAAAAACCCAAAACCAAATTATCCTTCTTGTGCTAATGGAGTATTTCAAAATCAAGATGAATATTTCAAATGTATAGGAGGTGGAGATATAGAAAAAGGCAGAAAAAATGAACCAAGATGTTTAGATAAGGAGTTTGAAAAAGTTAGTGAGTACTACTGGCCAAAAAATAGAGTGTCAAGCAGTGATTATATAGAAGTTTGTTATAGACTGCCGCTTGGATTTGGCTTAAGTCCAGTAGTACTTGTTGTTACAATTCCTGACACTGAAATAGGTGGTCCAGATGGTTTTTTCACAAAAAATAATGAATCAGTTCATGGTGGAACTGGGATGACCAGTCATGATCCAAGAGAAGCAGATTATGGTGGAGAAGTAATAAAGAGAATGAAGGCTTATATTCGTGGTCCTATAGAATGTAGTGGGCCTTTACGAGCAGGAGAAAAGGCTAAAATTTATGGCATAACGTTTAAAGCAGTAGAGCGCGGTGATAAACTTTGTGTAGACACCTGGGGAATGGGTGACTTAGTAATGTGGCCACAACAAGAGGTTGGTTGCCATATGCGTCCAAGCGGTCCACCAGCTCCTATGTGTGAAAAATCAGTGGCAAAAATGGACGAAAGTGGAAAAATTGTAAGTTATAATAACGATCAGTGTTTCAATTGGTATATTTCACCAGCTTGTTATAGCAAAACAGGAGCGCATACAAAATCTCCTTTCCCTCTAACTTCAGTAGTTGTTGAGTGTATTCGCGAGTCATTAGATAACTTGTTAACAGGAAGAGATAGTGATGGTAATAAAAAAGAAGATGGATTCTTAGGTGTAGCACAAAAGAGGCTAAAAACAGCTATTAAAGCAGCGCTGATATTAGCTTTAATGTTATTTGCAATCAAAGCAGCGTTGGGAGGAGTGCAGCACACTGCAGAAGTGTATATGTTGGTAATAAAATTTGCCCTGGTATTATACTTTACTATTGGTCCTGGAATGTCGGATTATTATGGTAAACTGATTCAACTTTCCACTGGTTTATCAGATATAGTTTTAAAAGCAGGAGGTAATCAAACAGTATGTAATTATGATCAAAGTGAATATCTGTTTACAGACAAAAAAGGTAAACAGCATAATTTAGGGTACTTAGCTCCATGGGATAGGTTAGACTGCCGCATCATGTTTTACCTTGGCAGCCAGCTAAATGCGACAACGGGTGCTACTATGTTTGCTACTCTCTTGGCTGCAGCATTTATACCTTTTGCTATATTATTTGGTGCACAAATTCTTATATGTATTGCTGCTCTTTTTATGGTAGTAATGATCATTCTAGTTGCAATATGGATAGTCTATCTGTTCATATTATCTTTAATAGCTTTAACTATCATTATTCTCATATCACCTCTATTTATTCCTATGTCACTGTTTCAAGCAACTAAAGGATTCTTTGATGGTTGGCTAAGAGAAATTATGACTTACTCTTTATATCCTGTGATACTATTTGCCTTTCTATCACTTATGTTTTCAGTGTTTGATAATCTATATTTTGGTGACTTAAAGTTTAAACGTGTCGATTATGGTGGTGGTCTTGGTACTATAACCAAAACAGCTTTTACTTTAGATCCAGATAATGCATGTGATCTTGCAGGAAACAGAGACAATCTTGCCTGTATAATGAATACTATGGGACTCAAAAACCATACGATACTATTTGGTATAGAAATAACAGGTTTTGAATTCGATGGTGGTCTCACTGGATCAATATGGACAAAACTTGGAATGATGGCATTAATGGGATTTTTATTCTATCACTTCCTTGGAACTATTGGTAGTTTGGCAGCAGAGCTTGCTGGTAATCCAAGAGCAAATTTAAGTGCAGGAGTAACTTCACCAACAGCAATGATGAAGAAGGGCTTAAGTGCTGCTATGAGCGCACACAGTGGTGCTAGTAATGCTGTTAAATCAGTTGGTAGAAAAATAGCTGGAGGTAAAGGAGGGTCTGGAGGTAAAAAAGCTGGTGAAGAAATAACAAAGGGATAAGTTTTAAAATGTTTAAAATTGCAGCAATAACTTCTATTATCCTTTTTCTTTCAGGTTGTGGTGTTTCAACATGCTTAACAGCGCCAGGTATCCTAAAAGATGAAATTAGAGACATACTACCTACCAAGCCAAACAATTTTGGTAATTCAGATTTTGATAAAAACAAAATTGCTAACTATTGGGTAAAGTCAGATCTTAAGCTGAAGGCAGGTAAGAAGCAGCAAGTGCGAGTTACTCCTGTTAATGTAAATTTATGCCACAATGCAGTTCAAGATGTAGAGGTTGGTAAAGGATCAAATGCTGTGCGGTTAAAATATCCTGCTGTTTCTCATGAAAAACTGGTTTTTAGATTAAAACCTAGTGTTATTCAGTCTTTTGATGCAGATACTTGTGATAATAAAAAAGATGTCTACGTACAAGATCCAAGTGTTTGTAAGCAAAATAACATCAACACCCAATATTCAGCAAAAATTAGTAATGGTAACGGACCTGCTATCAATAGGTTTTACAATAGTGAAGAGGGTAGTAAAAGGTGGTTAAATGGTAAGGTTCATGTACTTTTAAATAAGATAGATAGTAATGGCAAACTAGTATCGGATCTATCAGTTGAGCTTTTAAGTGAGCTTAAGCCACCTTGTGATCTAGATAAATTTGCTAAAAGTAAGTGCGGAAAACAGGATTCACAATGCATTGAAGATACTAAAAATATTATACTCAACAATGATACATATTTACTTAATGCAATGTGTGGTAATATTTGTGGGGTAAAAGATGCAAATGATAATGTCAATTGGTCTAATTGTGCACAAACCGAAATTTCTATAGAGCATCCTGATGGAGTAGAATGTACATCTGTTGATGAACAAGGGAACAGTGTTGAGAAAAAAGAGTTAACGTATATACAATCACTAAGGATTGATGGGTATAACTCAAGTAATTCAAGCAGTAAAAAATCGTTTTCTACATATGGTGATATTAATTCAGGTATTTGCCCAGGTTATGGCTATGAAATAGATGATAAAATTGATATGTTATCATTAGATCTTTCTAGCTCTAATGAGCAAAAACAATCTGGTGGATATAATATTACAGTAGAAAAAGATTGCAGCTATCATATTAATGAGAGTTTATATGTTTATGTATCTGATCAACCACCAGATAAAATGCCAGGAAAACCAAAAGAAGGAGGCATTGGTAAAGCAATTAATCTTCAAAAAATTAGTGAGAAAAGAGAGGATGTAATGCCTGATCACTTTGAAGTGGAAGGAACAGGTGATGTATACTATGGTGTTCGCGATAATGGTGATGGATACGAAAATAACATTGGTTATTTTGAAATGTTGACATTTATCGATACAAGTATTCCAGAAACTATTTCTTGGTTAGTGAATGGCGTTAAAGAATATATCTTTAAAGCGTTTTATGGATCAAATTTTGACTCTAAAGCTGATATTAATACTAATTTAAATAATGGTGCTGTAGGCACTGTGTATAAAGAAATTATAAATAGCAATTTTTTATCAATAACTAAAGCAACTTTATTGCTCTATATCACTCTTTATTCTCTTTTTTACTTGTTAGGAATGTTTAAAGCTTCTCAACCTGAACTTTTATCACTTGCTGTTAAAATTGGTATCATCATTGTATTAATCAGACCTGACAGTTGGATATTTTTTAATACTTATCTGTTTCCATTGTTTACTAAGGCGCCAATAGAATTGATTGATATAATGACAGGACAGCAATCTAGTAGTACTGATTTTAAATTTCTTGATTTAAGTCTATATAGATTTACTCTACCACAAACTTGGTTACAGATATTGTCTTTGTTGTTTGCTGGTCCTGTTGGATGGGTTGTGGTTGTCTTAATTCTTTGGGGCTTAACTATGCTAATAGGATGTCTTTTTGAAGCTGTTATACTTTATTTTATTTCTATAATTATGGTTGCGTTGTTACTTTCAATAGCTCCAATATTTATTATTTGTATATTATTTCAGCGTACAAAAGCCATTTTTGATTCATGGATAAAAATACTAGCTCAGGTCTCTATACAACCTGTTATAGTCTTTGCATCTATTGCTTTGCTCAATCAAGCTATGGTTGGTGTATTATACGGACTATTTAATTTTGATATATGTTCTACGTGTATTATTAAACCTTCCATTGACCTTAAAATTGGCAAGTTAGATTTTTGTTTACTTGAGTTTCTCCTACCGTATGGATTTTCTCCATTGTCATCGGTTCAGGATTATTTTCGTGATCTAGATAATGGCTCGTCAAGCTTTATGGGAATACCAATACCAATTGTTAATATAATGATGTTTGTAATATTAGCTCATGCGATGAGAAGCTTTATTCATGTTGCTGGTACTATAGCTTCTAGTATATTTGGGGCAATGGTAGCTGATCTATCTGGAGTTGCTCATAATGCTAAAGAAAGCGCACTTGGCATTATTGGTATGGATCAAGAAAGTAGAATGCGTCGTTTAAATGAGAAATATCGGCAGAAATTTTACAGTCAAGGAGCTACATCTACAGGAAGAGGTCCTATTGGCAGCAACGCTAACCCTATTGATGGTCCTATAGCTTCACCACCTTCGTCTTTTCCTGATCCTACAGATCAGTCTCAGGATGAGTAGTTATGATAAAGAGATTATTATTGTTATTTTGCTGTATTATGACTGGTTGTAACATTAACTGTATTGAAGCTGGATCTGGAGTCAGTAATAGTAGTATTGAAATTGAAGTGCCAGCAAAAATTAAAAATATAGATAAAAGCTCTCCTTCTAGTTATTGGATTGACTCAGGAGAGAGCATATCAGAAAAACAGACCATAAAACTAACTATTAGTGGTGCTATCAGTTTATGTCCTAAAGATTCCAGTAATCCAAAAAATGTGGTTGTACCAGCAATTTTTTGTAAGGATGGAGCAATTCCTGAATATAGTGATGATAATGATGGAACTGATCCACAAAAAGTATGCAAAAACCACGGAAGAGAGTTTAGTAGTGTAGGACGTTATGTTGATACGGGCTTAAATGTTAATCCAGGTGATATTTTGAACTTTAGTCTAATACCAAAAAAAATTGTAATTGAAGATTGCAAAAAATTACCTTTAGGGGTAGTTATCGATGGACCAAATGTTTATTACAGTGATAAAGAAGGTAAGAAATCTGTCAGTTCTACTGATGTTTGTAAATCAGGTGGTAGTTATTACATTAAAAATGAAGATGGTGATATTTCTCAACAAGAAATAAGATTTGAACCTCTGCAAGGTAGAGAATTTGATGTTTTAATTGGCAATGGATACACTCCGTATGATAATAAAGCCCATCATAACCGTTTAGGAGCAAATTTACCTTGGAAAGCTGGTGCTTTATTAGACTTACGTAACATTAGACCTGAATTAAAAGAAAGTTATTGCAATCAACCTCTTGACTCAACTACAAAAAAGTTTTCTTCATATGACATAAACTGCTTCTGCAATAAAATATGCTATAACGACAAAGCAATCTGGTCTTTGAGTATGGGACCAGATGCAAATTGTATGTCATCTATAAGATATAAATTTAAAAATCATAGTAAGTGTAGTCTTAAATTAGAGGATTTTGAGTTAGATAAAGAGACTGGTTTTAGAACTAGCTGGGCTGAGCTTTTGGTTGCAAGAATTAGCTCATCTAATAGTTTAGATTGGAATTCTACCGGAAAGCAATGCCTTCCTAAAATGGGACAGGATAAAAATTGTATAAGTTATGATAGTCCTTTTGAAAAAATATCTTTACAGCTTAATCACAATTACATTGTAGCGGACAATGTTAGTAATAATAGTTATATTGTGCTAGGAATATCCGATGAAAAAGATAGTTATCATGATAATGCTGGTGGATATCACGTAAAAGTGCAAAGAACTTGTCCTCTTGCTGATGGCAAGAAGTTATATATGTATATAGGTAATAGCCCTCCAAATATATTTCCTGGAGAAAATGGTACTTTTCATCTCTTTAAAGAGAGTGGATTTTATACAATCAATCAAGATAATGATACTAAAAAGTCAGGTAAAATATATTTTGGAGTTGATATAAGAGGAGTGAAAGATGAACAATTTACTGATATAAATCAAGAATTTGCAAATGCAAACAAGTATACTGTACATCTTTTTCGTACAAAATGGAACCCTAACTTTTCTCAGCTTTTTATCACTATTAGAAATGCAATATTACATGTACTATATGATGCATCTATGGATAATCAAACAGAAGATATAAATAGAGTCATCAATTTATCTCAAGGTGGTGCAGTTAGGCAAATATATAATAATTATTCTACATCAAAACCTTTTTGGAATTCGGTAAGAGCCTTATTTGTGCTATATACTATGTTTTCTGCTATTGGTTATATTCTCGGTCTAATTCAGTTAAGTAAGTTTGATTTGGCAATACGAATAGCAAAGATGGCATTTGTAGTTATGATCTTCAGCCAAAATAGCTGGGAAATTTTTAGTACCCATTTTTTTGCTTTATTTATACAAGGCGTGAATCAGTTAATAGCTGATTTTTCTGGTTATTTAGAGGCAGATTATAGCTTTGCATTTTTAGATGCAACTGTTGGAGTATTGCTTGCAGGAGATACATGGCTTAGACTTTTAGCGTTATTTTTAGCAGGTCCTGTAGGATGGCTCATATTTTGCTTGATTATATGGGGTAGCATTAGTTTCTTTATATGCATTTTAGAAGCAATGTTAATGTACTTTATGATGATCATATCTACTTCTTTTTTGTTAGCATTATCCCCACTATTTTTGACTTTTATTCTCTTTCAAAGAACTAAACAATTATTTGATGGCTGGATTAAGCTATTACTAAATTTTTCGATACAACCCATAATCCTATTTGCAGCTTTGGCCTTCTTGAATCAGGTACTACTACCAGTTTTACATAAAATAACTAATTTTTCTGCATGTACTAAATGCGTTGTAGAGATCAAAATTGGTGACGGTCAAGAAGGAGAAGGAATCTGTCTCTTTCAAACGCTACTTCCTGTTGGTTTTTCTAATGATTTAGATTTTAAAGAAAGAATAAGAGAAAAAGAAGTCAGAGAAGAGGATAATAATCAAGGATTTTTTGGACTACCATTCTCTCTAGTTACAGTTCTTTTATATTTAATTATAGCAAATGCAATGAAAGGTTTTTCTAGCATAGCTGAATCTATTGCCCTTTCAATTTCCCAAACTGCAACAAATATGATGAGTCGCGGAGTTAATGCTGTAGGCGATGCATCACAAGCATTACTTTCTGTAGTTGGCTTAGATAACGCAACTAGATCACTCATAAAACAAGTAAGAAAAAAATCTGCTACCGATAGAACATCAGTTGAATTTCGTAATCGAAATGTTAGTAATAGGCAGGAATATAGCAGTACAGATATTAAAAAAGGTTCTGGATTAAAGGAAGAAAATGAAGATTCTAAATTGAAAAAAGATGACAAATCAAGCATTAATAGAGAACATGGTCAAGAGAATGATAATATAGCTAGAAACTCATCACTAGAAGATTTACAAAATAGTGATGAGGAAATTTCAAGTGATTCGGAAGAAGAAACAGATAGTGAATTTGAAGTTAGAGAGAGATCTATACCTACATCCGAACCTACATCTGACAAGAAGGATCCTGAATCTAATGATGAGTAATAAAATGAGAAGTTATTTGAATTATGTTATTTAGTTTAAGATTTATGGATATAAAGGTTCACCGTTATTTATCATTTTTGAAAAAGACATTGCTTCTTCTAGTTTTTTTGTTAGAAGCTGGTTGCGGTACAGATCCACCTTTTCCCAGATGTGTTTCTGCTGATAATTTCGGTCTTGAAACAATAATGGCTTCTGCTTATTATTCCAAGGATGATCGTGATTCATTTAAGTCCAAGGATGGAGAAGATACAGCAGCATTTTCTCCTAATCAGGTGGTGCGGTGGAAAGATACAGGTTTAGTGACAACTGGCGAGCCTATCAAGGTTAGAACCAACGGTATGTGGACTGCTTGGGCAAAGTCAAACAAAAAATATACTCCAGCTGCAGGAGTAGTAGAGTTATCAGATATTGAAAATGGTACACTAAATCAGTCTATTACTCCTTTAGATAGAACCTGTTCACCATATTCTGTAAAAGATTCAATTATACCTGGATGCTCTAACAATAAATGCCAATATATTGATGAGAATCTTAAAGATGACATTAAAACTGGTGCTTATGGCATACCTTGCTGGTTCAAAAATGGATATGGTGCTTATCTATTATTTAAACGTGACGGTGATCCAGATCCAAATCAGACTGTAAACATTATGCGCTTTCCTCAGTCTCCAGTAGTACACTTAGGGTATAAATCTACTGATGAAGGTGGCTCTGGTGCTTTTTCCTCCGTTGAACATTTTATAAAGGATAGTTCATGTCAAAATATACAATTGAAAGAAGGATGGAAAATATATGTAAAAATATTAGATCGTTATTATTGGGATAATGCAGGAGGTTATTCTTTTGAATTTATAAGTGGGACAAAGCGTGAAAATGGCATAATGATTTTTGAAACTATTCGTAAAGAGGTTAAGGAGATTTTAATTAACCAAGGTGGTAAAGTTATATTTGAACGCATAGTAAAAAATGATTCATTTAAGAATCTTGTATACTCATTGTTAGTTTTATTTTTGATGATCTCGTCATTACTTTACATTTTTGGCATGGTACAACATCCGATGCCTGATTTTATTGCTAGAGTTTTAAAAATATCACTGATTTTTATGTTAATCTCACCTAATAGTTGGCAGTTTTTTTATGATCATTTATTGTCATTATTTATCGATGGTACTGATACGATTATTGGCATAATAAATGATCACTCTGGTATGAGTAATTACAATCAGGAGGCACCATTTGCTTTTTTAGATTATATGATAAGAGATAAGATATTTTCTCCTATAGTATGGAATATCAAGATGAAAGCGCTTATTGTAAGTGAGTTTCTTGGAATATTTGGCACTTTATTTATCATTATTGCTGTTTTGATATATGTTTTATTGTGCATGTATGCATTTGTTATCTATCTTGCTGGGTTAATTGGCATGGCTTTGCTCATAGCATTAATGCCAATATTTTTTGTTGGTATCCTATTCTCAAAGCTTAAATCATTGTTTGATGGTTGGCTCACGCAATGCATCAGTTTTTCTTTACAATCAATAATGATTTTCACTTTGCTTTCATTGTTTGGTTCTCTCATTATGAATACATACTATAGATTATTCGGTTTTACTGCGTGTTATAACAAATGGATGGAAGTGAAGCTCTGTGTTGGTCGCTTATGTTTACTTGATAGCTCTTTTTACGCTTGGACACCAGGACAAAAATATGTACCAAAGGTGATCGACATTTTTTATGAATGGAACGCTCATGATAGCTTAAACAAATCTGATTATGGAGAAGATCGTATATCTAGATTTACATTTACTGGTGGTGGGGCAGTAATTCCAGTACCACCTGAATATACAGAAAAAGATTTTCGTTACATAGATTATCCTTATTTTGATCCTGATATAACAGGTAGTAAAAATCCAGATGGTATTTCAGTAATAGAAAATTCAATATTTATTAATCTTGCCAATTTATTGAATTCATTGATGGCATTACCTACAATAAATGGCACTGCAATTGCCAGACTTGTTGAAGATATAAAAAATGAAATTAAAAAGCTTGGTTTAGGTAATATACAATTGCGTCAAATTGAAGATTCAAAAAATAGAAATATTCCAAATAACTATAGACAGCTTCAAGAGGATGTTAAAAGAGCATTAATATCATTAATCGGTTCGAATGCTATTAATTCGACTTCTAAAGAGGAATTAGATAAGCAATATGATCACTCAATAATTAAACAGATACGAAAGGGTCATTTAATAATATGGCCAGAACTACTAATACTACTTCTGCTGGCACTTTTAATGTCTTTAATGCGCTCATTTGTTACTAACATAGGCTCTTCCCTTGGAGGTGGTTCTGTAATGTCGACAATGCTTTCTGGAGTATGGGATGGGTTTTTTCATCCTTCCGGCAGAGATGTAGGTGGCAAGATAGGAGAGCTTATTGCTGGCTTAAAGTTTGGTTGGCAAGATAAAATTGGTGGTGGTCTTGAAAAAACAGGTAGCACTATTGTAAATACAGTAAAACGAGTACCAATTTTAGGCACAGCTATAAGCTTTACATCTGAGGCAACAAAAGCAATTACCATGTCTCAATCTGAATTTGAAGTTGGAAAAAAGCTTGATAAACAACTAAAGAAACTTGATTACTATCGAGCTGTTATTGGTGCACACCTGAGTTATTCTGGACTTGATACACTTAAATATCTTGGTAAAGACGCTGTTGATAGAATGCTTGGCAGAAAAGAAACTGGGGAATTGGAGGATATTAAATCACAACATGCATTTTTTATGGAAAAACTTCGTGATAAGATACTTGGTCCTGAAAAACACAAACCATCTACCTATTTGCCACCAAGGCGCCCAGAAGACGATGAATCACCGTTTCCAAGAAGTAAACCTATTGATATTGATGCATTAGCTCCCAGCGAAGGAGATGTTGGCAGTGATGCTGTTGATCTTTTAACTACCATTGATAGAGATCTTGATACTGCTGGACAGCTCAAGTTAAAAGAAAATCAAGATATAAATGAAATTTTACATGCAAGAGCAAAATTACTACGTGACAATGATATTGATGAATTCAACAGGGTTGATCGATTACTGCATGAAAAGCTTGGTGATCAATATGATAGCACTATCAGTAATTATGAATCAGGGGAAAGACAACCAGTGGAAGAGGACGGTGCTTCGAATATGGAACTTAGTCGCAGTAGTAGTATTGGATCAATAGATCCAATAGCAGGAGAAAGTATTACCTCAGAAAGTGATACTCACAGTCAAACTTCTCATGAAGAGCTAAGGCGAGATGAAACTACAACACAAGCAATAGATGAAATAAGCTCAGATCAGTTACAAATAGAGGATAATTATGAAAGTTTAATTGGAGAAGAAACAAAACCAAGGGATGGCAACCAATTCCAAGCCAATGAGGGTAATAGTTTAGAAGATGTAGAACAGTTAATAATAAGAGATGGTGATTCAGATAAAGGAGGAGAGAATATAGAACTTAATGTTATAGATCGTAAATTACCACAAGAAGACTATCATTCAAGCAAAGAAGGTATAGAATTCAATATTATAAATTCTGGAAGTAATTTAGAACAGGAAGAAAATATACAAATTGAAATACCAATAGAAATTGATGATAGACCAAGAAATGATGAGCAATTGCAAGAAAATATCTCTCCACAGGGTTCAGATTTTGAACAATCAAACCAAATCACAAGTGATAGTGTAGAAAGTGATTATAATACTGAAGATAAGCCTGAGCAGCAGCAAGAAGCTTTACATAGCGATGACTCTCAGGAGCTAGAACCTAATGGTGCAAGTAATAAGATAAAAAGTAGTTCCAGTACAGAAGAAAAACTTGAGCAGATGCAAGAAGAACAAAAGAAGAAGAGGGAAATTGAAGCATTGCAGGATAAAATAGAGCAAGTGAAAGAGCAACAAAAAAGTGATCGGGATGAATCAAGTGATAACTAAGATTAGTGATGATCATAATAGTTAAGAAATAATACAAAAAATTGCAAAAAACTACTAAAGCCAGTATTATTATAGTAGAGATTTAAGGTATTTTATGGATATAGACATAAATAATCAAACCACTTACCAAACAAAACGTGTTACCGTTAAAGAGATAGATGATATCCTATATAAGGAATGTAAAGTTTTAGATCATGGTTTTATTCGCATAATAGACTACATGGGTTCTGACAGTAGCGTGGTACAAGCAGCTCGTGTTTCTTATGGCGAAGGAACCAAGCATATTAGCCAAGATGCAGCTTTAATTAACTATTTGATGAGACATTTTCATACCACTCCATTTGAAATGTGTGAAATCAAATTTCATGTTAAATTACCAATATTTGTTGCTAGGCAGTGGATACGGCACAGAACCGCAAATGTTAATGAGTATTCAGCTAGATATTCAATACTGAGTCGCGAATTTTATATACCAGAGGTAAATCAGGTTGCCATGCAATCTCAAAACAATGCTCAAGGTAGAGGAGAAGAGTTAGACCCAAAAGTTGCTGAAAACGTAATAGAAGTTTTAAATAACAATTCTAATCTTGTATATTCTAGCTATGATCAATTTCTTGAAGATGGACTGGCAAGGGAAATTGCCAGAATAAATTTAACTTTAAACTACTATACTGAAATGTATTGGAAGATTGATCTGCATAATCTTCTTCATTTTTTAAAACTTAGGAGCGATGATCATGCTCAATACGAAATCAGAGCTTATGCTGCAGAAATGATCAAGATAGTGAAAAAATGGGTACCTTTAACTTACAATGCTTTTGTTGAGTATTGCTTAGAATCGACCTCTATTTCAAAAAAAGGACTAGATATAGTACGCAGACTAATCAAAGGAGAAAAAGTTACTCAAGAAGAAAGTGGTATCGGTAAAAGAGAATGGAATGAGCTTGTGTCTGTGCTAAAAGTGTAAAAAATCAAAATGACAAGCGATACAATCTTTGCTTTATCAACAGCATTTAGCAAATCAGGGGTAGCAATCATTAGAATATCAGGCTCTGATTCTCTAAAAGTATTAGAATATTTTAATATTAAAAAAAAAATCAAACCAAGAGTTGCAACTTTTGCTAGATTGTATGATAAAGGCAATCAATTAATAGATGAAGGGATTGTTCTTTACTTTCCAGCACCACACAGTTTTACTGGAGAAGATGTAATAGAGTTGCAGTTACATGGCAGCAAGGCTGTTATCAAGATAGTATTAGAAAAGCTGTCAAAAATCTTTGTCATGGCTAAACCAGGAGAGTTTTCTCTAAGAGCTTTTTTAAATAATAAATTAAGTCTAACTGCAGCTGAAGGACTTGCTGATCTAATTGATGCAGAGACAAAAACACAGGCAAAGCAGGCGTTAAGGCAAATGTCAGGAGAATTGGATGTATTGTATAAAAAATGGCGGCAGAAATTGATTGATATACAGTCAAATATTGAAGCATATATCGATTTTCCTGAAGATATCGAAAGTTCTGTATTAAAGGAATTAGGTAAAGAAGTACGAAATTTGATCAACTCTTTTAGAAATCACTTAAACGATGAGAGAAAAGGTGAAAGACTACGTGAAGGATTGCATGTCGTAATAATAGGTGAACCAAATGTTGGTAAATCAACTTTATTCAACTGCTTAGCAAGGCGTGATATCGCTATAACCTCTCAATATGCTGGTACAACTAGGGATGTTTTGGAAGCACATATCGATATTGGTGGATACCCAATCATTATTTCAGACACTGCCGGTATTCGCGATAGCTCTGATCCAGTAGAATGTGAGGGCATTGAAAGAGCAAGAAAAAGAGCTAACTCGGCTGATTTAAAAATTGCGCTTTTTGATAAAATAAACAACTTAGATAGCAAAACTCTATCTTTGGTCGATGAACGTACAATTTTTGTTATAAGTAAGGCTGATAATCAAGAGAGTAATTTTTTCTCAGTCAATGGTATGGATTTTTTGCCAATCTCTGTGCATCAAAATAAAGGAATCGATAAATTAATAGAGTTGATAAAAAACAAGGCACAAGAAAAATTAACTTGTGATGATGCACCAATTATCACACGTCAAAGGCATAGAAATTGTATACAAAAAGCACTGGAGTATCTACTGCTTTTTGACGATAATAAGCCAATTGAACTAATATCAGAAGATTTAAGATTATCTGCTAGAGAACTTGGAAAAATCGTTGGTATAATTGATGCTAACGAGATACTAGATAGTGTATTTAGCAAGTTTTGCCTTGGAAAATAACAATTTTAAGCTCTAAACTATTGACTGTGGTAAAAAAATATACTAATATATTAATGTAAAACTAGAGGGAATTTATGTTACAGAATTTAATTGCCAGAATAATATCTGTTATTTATCGATGTTTAGAAGAGATTAAAGTTTTTTTTGGGATAGGAATAGATGTTATATCACTTGATGAACAATTATTACAAGCTGTTAAAGATGGAAATGTAGAAGAAGTAAAGTCTTTATTGGATAGAGGAGCAGATGTTGATGCTCAACATAGCGGTGACCCAAGTAATGAGCAA
The DNA here is from genome assembly GCA_031546805.1 of Anaplasmataceae bacterium. Classification (GTDB taxonomy): domain Bacteria; phylum Pseudomonadota; class Alphaproteobacteria; order Rickettsiales; family Anaplasmataceae; genus Mesenet. Next base: position 4,058 of record JAVBJW010000013.1, on the reverse strand, counting down.
GGATGCACAGCTCTATACTATGCTTCTTGTTCTGGGAGTAAAGAAATAGTTGAACTGCTTCTTCAACGTGGAGCAGATCCCAATATTCAAAGTCGGAGAGGAAGAAATACTTTGAGTAATACTATTAAAAACAACAGCCAAGATATAGCTCAAGCAATAGTTCAGCTACTTATTAAATATGGAGCTGATGTTACTATTGATCAAAAGATTTTACATATTGCTGCTCACTATGCAAATGCAGAAACAGTAGAACTACTTATAGAAGCAGGTGCAAATATTAATTTTTATTCACGATTTGGGTATGGTGGGATATATGAAGGTACACCTTTATATATTTCCACTAAATATGAAAATGTAAAAGTCATAGAATTGCTTCTTAATAGAGGTGCGGATGTTAATGCCAAAGATTTTGGAGGAGATGGACCTCTGCATTGTGCTACTAAAAGTAACAATGTAGAAATAATAAAGTTGCTTCTTAATAGAGGTGCGGATGTTAATGCTAAAGGTACGTATGGATGTACACCTCTACATTGGGCTGTTGGATCTAAAAATCCAGAGTTTATACGGTTGTTTTTACAGCAAAAAAAGATAGACGTTAATGCCAAAGATAATGGTGGAATGACACCTCTACATGATGCTGCTAAAGCAGGATATACAGAAGTCTTCTTCTTACTTCTACTTTATGGTGCTGATATCAGTAAAGAAAGTCAATGTGTAAGAGAAAAAATAAATAATACACCTAGACTTAAAAATTATTGCCTTGAAGCATTTGAAGAAATAAAAGCAATGCCTCATTTAGGTAAGTTAATAGAGGCAAATGCAAGTAAAGGTAAACAAAAAATTGCAAAAGTTATTGCAGAATATATAAATAATGAAACTGATCAAAAAAAACTGATTGAGGAATTTAAAAACGTTAAGGGAAAATATGGCTCTCATGAGCAATTGTCCTTTATACCAGAATATTTGTTAAGTTTTGTGGAATATATAACTTTAACGTTTCTAAAACTTCATCCAGATAAAGCAAACGCATTTTTAACAAAATTAAAAGAAGCTTGTGAAGAACCAAACGCATCACTAACCGGAGCTAATGTTGAGCAAGAAACATCAGTGTTATATTTGGCACAATAACTTCTAATAATTATCAGACTAAAGTATATAGGTATTTTATCTATATACTTAAAATTCACTACTTTAATTGTGAAAGAAAGTATAATATATTTATTTTATGAAAACCATAGGTGCTTTGCTAAAAGAAGGTATAAGCAATCTTTCACTTCATGGAATTAGTACTTCTAGGCTTGATAGTGAAATATTAATAGGGCATGCTTTAGGGTTAGAAAGGTCTTTTGTTATCGCCAATTATGACTGTAAAGTTGAAGAAGAACATGAAAAGTCATTCATGCAACTTATTGCTAAAAGATGTAAAAGATATCCTATAGCACAAATAGTAGGTAAGCGTGAATTTTGGAGTTTGGATTTTGCAGTAAATCAGCATGTACTGGATCCAAGACCAGATAGTGAAACAATTATTTCAACAGTGTTAAAATATTACAGAAATAAAAATAAAAAATTGAGAATTGCTGACTTTGGCACAGGTACAGGTTGTTTACTAATATCCATATTGCATGAATATAGGGGCTCTACTGGTGTAGGTTTTGAAAAAAGCGTTAACTCTTATAGAGTAGCGGTAAATAACGTAAAAACGCACAATTTACTTGGCAGGGCAAATATCATTTTTGGTTCTTGGGAAAAATGTAATAATTCATTTGATTTGATAATTAGCAACCCCCCATACATAAAAAAAAGCATGTTAAAAAACTTACAACCAGAAGTACAAAATGAACCAAATATTGCACTTGATGGTGGCAGCAATGGTTTAAAATGTTATCTTAGTATTTTTTTTGTGCTAAAAAGAAGTCTCAAAAGAGGAGGTTTTGCGATATTAGAAATAGGAGAAGCGCAAAATAATATCAAAAAAATTGTACATCTATATAACTTAATTTTCATTGCTTATGCACATGATTTATCCGGAAATAAACGCTGTATTATAGTAAAACAGCCATAATCAAATTTTTAGGGAGTATTTCCAAAAGTATATCAAACAGAAAAGTAGATTATAAAGAGTTGGAGAACAATATATTATCGTCTATACGAGAGGCCTTTAACTGGAAGAGATGGAGCATTAACACATCTGATAAAAAAGCTGCTAGAGGTAAGTTTAGAAGGTGAAATATCTATCAAATGAGAATTAGGAATGGGCAAAAGTTCAAAATACAGATTCAGACTCATTTGAGCTTATAACGCCTCGAGATAGAGATTTGAGCCACAGGTAGTAAAAAAAAATAATTGGGCTGGCTATTTTAAGTACTCAGATCCTGTTAGGCGGCTAGTTTATACTACCAATCCCATAGAGCAGGCAAATCAGGAAAAAACCAAGGGATCATTTACCAGCACAAATGCCTTGTATAATATAAAAAAGATAGAACAGAAATTGGACTATGGCTATACCAAATTGGGCTTTCTCAGCTTGATATTTTCTTTCCTAACAGATTGAAAATTCAGTTGAGTTAATTTTGCTTTGACACAGTTTGTTGAACACTCCTTTTCTTGTTGGGCTGGTTTTTTGACGTTGTTTATTACTTGCTGTTTTATCCCTTATCACTTGTACTTGATGATTATTAACAATGATAGAGCTGCTTGTGTTTAACATTGGTGATCTTGCATATGATGTCGGTTTGAAACTTAAATCTTTTGTAGAATTAAAATTCTCTATTATTGGAGGTCGCATCTGAGGTTGTAGTATGTCTTCTATTTCATCACATTCTTGTTTGTCGAAAGAAAACAAATTGTTATCTATTTCAGCGTTTAGATAACCACTGTCCTCTTCATCATACATTACATTAATGTCAGGATTAGCTTTATAATAACCTGCTTTACCAGTACTAACTATAAGCTGACCTTTAATTTCTTCTTTTGTTAAAGTTGTTCTTTCTATAGATACTCTATTAAATTTATCAGAAGTACTAAAAGGTAATTTATCACCAAATGTACTTAAAAAATCGTGTATAAAAGTATTTTCATGTACACCTATAGGAATTAATCTACCTCTTGGTCTTCCTACTTCCTTATAACGCATACATTTTCCTTTTTTTGGTCTATTAAATCTTCAAAAGCATCTAACTCATGTGTGGTAAGCAAAGCTACACCTTTGAATTTTTTAATATTAATCTCTTTGATTAATTTTTGTATGAATTGTTTATATTTTTTATCAACTACTATTGCTCTAATATTTACTCTCTCATATCCAGTTTCTCCACTAATACTTGAGACTACTCTCACTCTCCCAATTCCATCTCCAATAATAACTACTGGAATACTGGATAAAGCTTCATATGTCTTACTCATTAAGTCAGATTTTAAAATCTCTTTCAATTCTTGTACTACACTTTGATCCTTACATTTTTTTAACAGCTTTTCTTTGAACTTATCATAACCACGTTTATATAATTCTGTTGATTTATTTGCATAATCAAATATCTCTGCTAATGCTGAATCTTTAGATCCTAACCAAACAGTTGATACATAGTTTTGGCTTATAGTATTTGGATAAGAAACCCATTTATAGAACTTTGCTTTTTCTTTTTCAAATATTAATTCACCTGCACCTATAGGTATTCCCCTTACTTTCATTGCAAATTTAGGTAGTAACTGTAAGTTAGTGAATGCAAATGCTGAGAATACTGTCCATGCATTAGTACCATGAGAACAAATAGTCTTCAAATTAGCTACATTGCTTCTTTCTAGATTAATGTCTGGGTGCTTTGTTATAAATTCTCTATAATTATCAATTAATCTTTTTTCAGTAGGTGTTTTTGTTGCTGATTTACTATATTTCCTATAAAGCTTTTGAAATTTTATTAGTTTTGTCACCAATTTTCTTCTCGCAATAGTAATCATCAAAATTTTGCTTTAATATTTCTATTTTTTTATGACTGCATTTTTCTTTAAAAAACTTCTCAGTAATTTTCGGCATTGCTTCATATACCTGCTCGTTTACC
>JAVBJW010000050.1:0-9673 GCA_031546805.1 Anaplasmataceae bacterium | reverse complement strand
CTACCTCTATGTGACTTTGAAACCGACAAAATCTTTCCATTCTCCTCAATAACAATTTCAGTTTTTATAGTTTCTTTTTTCCTGAATATTCCGTTTTTTGCTATCTTCTGGCCGCTGTATCCGTGACATCTGCTAGAATCTTTAATATCTTTCTTGGATGTTTGTCTTTTTGCTACTTGAACTTGACTTTTTCATTGTCTTTTTAAACTCTTCTGTATTATGAAGTCTTCATTTTAAAAGAGTTGGTATTTTGCGATAAGCATGTCTTTAAAATTGAATTAATTTTAAATATTTCAATTTTTACGCTTTTCACGCTAAAAATTCTTGACACATATATTTTTACTGTAACGATAATATTCTATAATTTAAAGATGGATATTACTATGTTAAGTAAAAAGATATATGCACTTATAATTTTACTTTTTTGCTCATCTGCGCATTGTGCTGAAAACAACTTTTTCTACGTTAAAGGTAGCTATTTTGGTGCATTTGGAAATGTAATGAAAGATTTTTCTGGGCAGGAAGAGGCAGGTAACGTAACAGAAGGGGTCTTTAGTTTTAATTCAGATGAAGAATTCGTAGAAGGTTATCACCCTAAATACACCCCAGGCCTTGCTGGTGGCGGCGCAATTGGCTATTCATTAGATGCCTTCTAATTACCATTTTTCTTCCCATCTAGAATAGAACTTGAGGGTTTATACTCTCAGCTTAATTTATATGATGAAGAACATGGAGACAAAAAGAAAGCTGGATATGTAGAACTTGTCCGAAGTAGCACAGCTGCAGTTGGAACGAATTGTGATTCAAAGTGGAAAACTGCTGATAGCTCTTCTTGCGCATTACAATCAACAACACAACAAGTGGTACAACAGCCAGCTCTATGGGGCCTTCCACAACAAGGCTTTAGCGTCGTTAATCATGTGTCACTTAATTTTACTGATGAAAAAGCTGCGTTCAAAATAAAAAATAAAGACTTTAACAATCGAGCTATGCTGATGAATGTATATTATGACTTAAGTATAAATCAGTATCTTGCTCCATACATTAGTGGTGGTTTAGGGTTTACTAAAGCCAAATTTTTAGGAAAAAGCAGCTATGCTCCCGCTTATCAACTAAAGCTTGGGGCACAATATGCACTCACTGAAAAAGCTCAAATATTTGCTAGTTTGCGTTACTTCGGTATCTTTAATGATGAGTTTAGCGGCATCTTACCAACAACTAAAATTCCAGCTGGTGATGCGGGAGCCTTAAATAATATCATAGTTAATGGTCAATTCCACCGGAACTACAATTATAATTACACTACTCGTGTTGAATCAACCACAGCAACTGTCACCCACAGGTTTGGCATTTATGGTTTAGAGGTTGGCATGGTTTATCATTTCTAATTTTTCTTTGATGATGATTAGTATTTTATTATGACTTGAGTCTTTTGATTTATTGCTACTTGCAGTGATAATGTGGCAATGGCTTGGGTCATTTTTAGCAATATCATAAAAGCCATCTTTTACTCTACTATAAAAATCTATTCCCATTTTTTCATATTTGTTTTTATGGGTTGTACGCTTAAGCCCAACACTTATTTCAACGTCAAGGATAAATGTTATGTCAGGGTATGGGATCTTTGCTATTTTATGTAGCTCTTCAATGATTTTAATAGCAATGCCATATCCATATCCTTGATAAGCAATTGTTGAATGAGTAAAGCGATCGCAAATGACAATTTTTTTTGCTTTAAGTGCTGGGCGTATTAATTTTTCTACATGCTCTTTGCGCATTGACATGAGTAACAAAAGTTCAGCAATACGATCAATCTGGTTATTCTTTAATAATAACTCTCTAATAGATTCTGTGAACTCAGTTCCTCCTGGCTCTCGAGTTAATATTACATTTTCTTCTCCATATATGGATCGCAAATAATTAGCAAGCAAAGCTGCTTGGGTAGTTTTGCCAGACCCGTCTATACCTTCAATAGTTAAAAACATTAAAAACTCAAATATATTTAATACTATGTCAATTGATCTTATACTATATAGAATAAATAAGGAAATTTTACCACTATATTTAATTTAAATTGGGATAAATTATTTGACACTTAGCCATGAATTTGGCAAGATTTAAACTCTATTTTATCCATAGGGGTCCTTTGTGGTTGCTTTGAACACACCAGATTTAGATACAAATTTTTCAGCTCAAGATTTTAACTTATTGGGAGTTGATGGGAAGTATTATAGTTTAAATTATTTTCGTAGCTTCAAAGGTTTGATTGTAATGTTTATATGTAACCATTGTCCTTATGTAAAAGCAATCATCAGCAGGTTAGTATATGATATTGATGAGCTAAAGGAAAAGCACAATGTTGGTGCTGTTGCAATTATGCCTAATGATACTGAAGCATATCCTGAAGATTCCTATGAAAATATGGTTTTATTTGCAAAAAAGTATAAATTCAACTTTCCATATTTGATTGATAGTACTCAAGAAATTGCAAGAAAATATGATGCTGTTTGCACACCTGACTTTTTTGGCTTTAATTCAGAACTAAAACTGTGTTATCGTGGGTGTTTTGATAAATCAGGCATCAGCATAACTGACAATGCACAAAAAGATCGTGATTTATTTAATGCTATGCTATATATAACAGCAACTGGAAAGCCTCCAGAGAAACAAAAATCAAGCATAGGATGTTCAATCAAATGGAAAACTTAGTTGGATATGCATAATAGTGTAACAGAGCATTTGCTGGATATAATCATCTTACTTTCAGCAGCTGTATTTATTGTTATAGCATTTTGGAAGATGCGTATTAGTCCAGTGCTGGGGTATTTTGTTGCTGGAGCAGTAATTAGCTCTCATGGCCTTAATTTAATGCATGCACCAGGTGTAGTAGATAATTTTGCGGAGTTTGGTGTAGTATTTTTGTTATTTGTTATTGGGTTAGAGCTCACTTTCGAACGACTAATTGCTATGCGCATACATGTTTTTGGTTTTGGTTCTCTGCAGGTAATAGTGACAACTGTATCAATATGGGGCCTTGCTCGCGCTTTTGGCATAGATTCTAATACCGCAGTGGTGATTGGAGGTGCACTTGCGTTATCATCAACAGCAATAGTTTTGCAAGTGCTGCAAGAAAAAGGATATCAAGCAACTCAAGTTGGAAGACTATCAATAGCTATTCTTTTATTACAAGATTTCGCTGTAGTACCACTTATAGTACTACTACCCTTACTTGCTGAAAATTCTGATAAAAGTTTGATTGAGCCATTGATATATGCTCTAGTAAAAGCAGCTATTGCATTGGTTTTAATATTTATAACCGGAAGATTACTCCTTAGACCTTTGTTTGCTGTAATAGCAGCCATGAAAAATAGTGAAATATTTATGGCAACAACTCTTTTGATTGTTCTAGGAGCAGCTTTTATTACTGAAAAATTTAATTTGTCAATGGCTTTGGGAGCTTTTGTATCTGGATTACTTGTTGCAGAAACAGAATACAGATATGAAGTAGAACAAACAATATTGCCATTTAAGGATTTATTTCTTGGTTTGTTTTTTATGACTGTAGGTATGTCAATAGATATTAAATTATTACTCAGTCAGCTACCACTAATTATACTTTTATCTGTTAGTCTAATAGCTTTAAAAGCGTCTATAATATATGTATTATGTAGGTTTTTTGGCTTTCAAGTAGCCTCTGCAATACAAGCTGGATTGTTATTATCTCAAGGTGGAGAATTTGCATTTATATTATTTGGTTTAGCAGGTGAACTTAATGTTTTACCAAGTAATATTGCACAAACGTTGATGATGCTTACTACAGTTACCATGGCGTTTACACCTCTTCTATCTAATTTAGGGGACTGGATAGCTAATATTTTAAGTGATGAGAAGAAGATTACTTTAGACAATGAAGAATTAATTATGGACACTCAAGATCTAGACAATCATGTGATAGTTGCTGGTTTTGGTAAAACTGGGCGCATGGTAACAAAGATGCTAACGACTGAACATTTAAGCTATGTTATTATAGACATTCAGTCACAAGTAGTAAGAGAGGGAAAAAATGAAGGATTTCCCATATATCTTGGTGATGTAACAAAGCTTGAAACACTTCAATCCATTGGTATTGAGAGAGCTCAAACTCTTATCATCTCAATAAGAAACGAAGTTACAATAAAAAAGATTGTCTCTTTAGCTGCAGCAAAATTTCAAAATTTAAATATCATTATACGACTACCTGATTTAAGTAATTCAGAAGTATATAAAAACCTCGGGGTTAGTAAAATAGTTCCAGAAACTTTTGAAGTTGGTCTGCAATTAGGTGCAGCAGCATTAAGTTTAAGCGGTATGGGTGAAAATACCATTACATCTTTAAAACGTAGATTCAGGAAAGGCAATTATGCTGTATTGCAAGATTCAGATAGTGATGAATTCTATCTATAAAATAAAAATATAACTTATCTAAAAGGAATCCATATACAGCGTTTCTACAAACTCTCTAATAAAGATTAGAATTACTTTAACTTCTCTTCCTTAAATATAACATGCTTCCTTACTACTGGATCATACTTACGAAAGGATAGTTTATTTACTAATTTTTTGGGATTACGTTTTTTGACATAAAAATAACCAGTGTTTGCACTACTTGCAAGTTTTACCAATAAAGCAGCCTTCTTTTTTGCAGCCATTTATTATCCTATTATTTTAAAATACACTTAAGGAGATAAAAATTCTATTTCTTCTAAAGCAAAAGTCAATATCTTTATTTTTTATCTAATTTAAGTAGATTTACAGTATGCAAGATTGACTATAATCTTTCAGTAAATTAGCTGTGAGGAAAGTAATGAGTTTGGCAATTTGATGCAGTAACTTGCGGTGATACAGAAAAAGTTAAAGAATTGCTAGCCTCAGGAGTTTGTGTTAATGCAAAAAATGAAATTGGATTTGCACCACTGCATTTAGCAGTACAAAATAATCATGAAGATGTGGTTAAAGTACTAATAGAATACCCCAGTACTGGTATTAATATACATGAGGATATAATAGGAGATACCCCTCTGATTTTGGCAGTTAAAGTAGGTAATATATCAATAGTAAATCTTTTATTAGAACATGGTGCTGATTTTAACCAGGAAAATAATAATAAACAAACATTTGGTGAGTTTGCAACTACAAGTGAAATGGTGTCTATAGTATCGAAATATGAAGAGTTATCAGATATATCAGATGATACATCATCAGGGGATATGAGCTCACCTAGGATTTATCCTCTTGAATTCTCAACACTACCATTAGAAGAGTAAAATTTGGATAATCTTATTTGTGACAGAAAGCTTTTATGTTTATCTTAAAAATTATTACTTTACATTATAAAAATTATAATAATATATTAGCTTATTAATAAATGTGAGAGAATAAAATGAGTATAGATAATACAGATTTGTTTAATACTATTTATAATAGCAATACTAACAAAGCTAATAAATTGATAAGTAAAGTAGATGCTAATCAACGTGTGACATACGTGAACGGCGAAGATAAACATGGCAATACCCCATTATATGTTGCCATTAGTAATAAAATGAATAATTTTACTAATTTATTGCTTGAATATGGTGCAAATATTAATCAAAAGAATAATTCTGGTGATACTATATTACATAGACTTGTTCAATCCATGCACTCAAGTAGTGAAGCTATTGAACTAGCGCTTAAGTATGGAGCAAATATTGAAGCAAAAACTAGCAAAGGTTATACTCCGTTACAACTTGCTTTTTTTTCTAAGAACATTAGTATCATTGAATCATTACTTAAGAATCATGCGAATATTAACGTAAGAGATCAATTTGGTGATACTTTACTGTACACTGCTGCTTTTCAGAAGGATCATGATATCATTAACTTATTGTTTAATTATGGTGCAAAAATTGAAGAAAGAGAAAATGTTGCAGATGGTGCTACTTGCACTTTAGAACTTGGTAAGAGTTGCTCTATAAATCGCATTTTTCGTGATTATAAGGGAGCTAATAAATTACTGAATGAAATTTATAATCAAAATAGGATAAATACAGCCCCAACTATAGAAAGCACTATGAAAGAAATATATAGCTCTAATGAAAGGAATAAAATTGTTGATACAAGAAACAATATAACAATTTCATCAACAAGGGATATTACAGTATCATCAAATTCCAGCCAAAATGCAACAGGTATGATAGATTCCACATCTTCCTCAAAAGCTATTGGCTCTGCTCAAGATAGTACAGCTACAGTATTAATGACAGTTCTTATACCTATTGGTGTTATTGCAACCCTAGCAAGATTGTATTGCTATAAAACAAGAAACAGGACTGCTGGAACAGGTGTATCTAATTCACTTGCTGGCGCTAGTGTAGCTAATCCATTGTTACATGAAATTGAGATGCAATAGAGACAGGTGAATTAAAAAATTATGCTTTTTAATATATAAATTTTTTAATTGACTTTATATATATATTAAGTTAAATGTTTACTTTCTTCCCCTAAATTAAGGTAATATATGTCAAATATTGAAAAAAACATTTATGAAATTGATCAACCAGAATTGTTGATTTCTAACAATACTATTTTGAATCCAAGTATTGATGCTTGTATTTTTAAGCTTCAAGAGTCTGAGTCCGGTCTTACACCTCAAGAAGAGCTTGAATTTTGCAATATGGTTTGTTTTGAGAATCCAGATTCTGATATCTGTAATTTTATTATAGAGAGTGATAATCAGATCATATAGTCTAATATTAGTGCCTAAAACTCCTAAAAAGCATTTTTAGGAGTTTTAGACTTAGATCAAAATATTTTATACCTCTCTTGAAAAGTCGATTTTATGAACTAGATTTTTTTGTCTATGCAAATAAAAAAATTAAGTCACAGTGAATTAATTGCATGGTTGCGTCTTATTCGCACCACAAATATTGGGCCTGTAACTTTTATGGCCTTTTTAAAGGTGTATAAAACACCGGAAAATGCGTTAAAACATCTACCAACACTTATAAAGAATTCTGGTATAAGTAAAAAGATATCAAAAATATACACTTTAGAAGAAGCAGAGCAGGAACTGAAAAATGCAGAAGCAATAGGAGCTAAAGTCATAGCTGCATGTGAACATGATTATCCAGAGAATTTAAGAAATATTCCTGATTTTCCACCTATTATAACAGCACTAGGAGATATTTCTTTACTTAAAAAAAATATGATCGCGATAGTTGGTGGACGTAATTCTTCTATAAATGGTAGAAATTTTGCAAATAAGTTAGCGTGTGATTTAAGTCAAGCTGGTTTTATTACAATTTCTGGCTTAGCAAGCGGTATCGATACTGCAGTAAATAGTATAATATTTCAGGGCTATCCAACTATTGCAGTCATAGCTGCTGGTATTGATGTTGTTTATCCACAGGAAAATTTAAATTTATATAAAAAAATAATAGAAAATGGTGGTTTGGTGATTACGGAGCTTCCTTTATCAACTAAACCAAAACCACAATACTTTCCACAAAGAAACCGTATTATATCTGGTTTATCACTTGGTGTTGTTTTAGTTGAAGCTTCTAAGCACTCTGGTTCTTTGATAACTGCAAATTTTGCTCTAGAGCAAAGCAAAGAAGTATTTGCGGTACCAGGGCCTCCTTTAGATTCGCGTTGTAGTGGAAGTAATAACCTAATCAAAAAAGGGGCTAAATTAGTGGAATCTGTAGATGATGTTATAGATGGAATTAACTTTAATTGTAGTAACCGCCCTATTCAAAACAGCTTGTTTGATCACAGTATTGATTATAATAATGATGAATGTGAGACATATATTGATGTTGCAAATACAGAAATACAAAGAGCAAAAACTGCTATTTTAAGTTGTATTGATTCCATGCCAATTGATATAGATGAAATAATTGCAGTAAGTGGAATACGTACAGAGGTGATTTTAGTAGCATTGCTAGAACTAGAATTGGCACAGAGGATAGAACGCTATCCTGGTAACAAAATTGCTCTGATATTCAATTATAAAAATTAGAATATATTGTAACCTAGTAATTTAATTAATTCTTGTATTTAATCGATACTGAGATTGTAAGACGTCTAATATAATTATTTAACATTGATATAATTGTATTAAAAAATATAATATTAATTTAAATTAGTTAATAAATATAATGACGTCTATACAACCTGTATTGTTGTGTGGTGGTGTAGGTAGTAGGTTGCGGCCTCTATCTCAAGATGACTTTCCTAAACAATTTCATAAAATATTTAGCAATAACACGATGTTGCAAAATACTTTATTAAGGCTTAAAAAAAATTGGAAGGCACCAATAATTACAACAAATATCAAATATAAGTCTTTAGTAATTAAAGAAGCAGATTTTTCACAACAACCTACAATAATACTAGAACCAATAAAAATTGGAACAGCTGCTTCGATATTAGTTGCTGTTGCTAATTGTCATGAAGATACTATTGTTATAGTATTACCAACAGATCATCATATAGAGAATGTAGTAAATTTTCGAAGTTGCTTAGAGCAGGCAGTTGCAATAGCAAAGAGTACTGATGCAATAGTAACTATTGGTATAAAACCTGATCATTTTAATTCTGGATATGGTTATATAAAAGCTATTTATAACGATAATACAGGTTGCTATAGCATTGATCAATTTATTGAAAAACCTTCAAATTCAAATTCTCTTTTTGGAGAATATTATTGGAATTCAGGCATATTTATATTTAAAGCAAAATATTACTTAAATGAAATTGCAAAACTTGCACCTAATATTTACAAAGCATGCGTAAAAGGTAGGCAAAATTCAATCATACAAAAAAATCTGGTATATTTGAGAAAAGTAGATTTTGCAAAAATTAATCCTACTTCTTTTGATTATATGATAATGGAGCAGAGAAAAGATGCTTTAATGATAGAGGCTACTTTTGATTGGGTAGATATTGGTACCTGGAGTGGTATATTATCGATTGTAAGTAGAAGGAGTTATTTCAATTACAGGAATTGTTATATAAAAGAAGTAATATCAGATCAGAGCACGTTATGTGAGATAAAAGAAAAAATAATAAGACCATGGGGATTTTACAGCGTAATCATGAAGAGCAAAAATTTTCTTATAAAATATCTTTATATTAATCCTGCAAGTGCTACGTCAATGCAATTGCATAAACATAGAAGTGAATACTATACAATATTATCCGGCACTGCACATGTTACACTAAATGATAAAGTTAATGTTATCAGTCAAAATGAAGTAATAAAAATTTCACAATTAGATATGCACAGAATAGAAAATAAAGATAGTGAAAATGCTGTGAAAATTATAGAAATACAAATAGGAGATTATATATCTGAAAATGACATAGTGAGATTTGCTGACATATATGGTAGAGTCTAATCCTAATAAGATAGGAGACTTTGACTCTGTGAACAAAATTCAAACATTTGAAGAGAGAACGTTGAACAAAGTATATCAAAGCGAAAAGTATATTATACCGGATTGATAGACTATAAAGAGTTGGAGAACAATATATTATCGTCTATACGAGAGGCCTTTAACTGGAAGAGATGGAGCATTAACACATCTGATAAAAAAGCTGCTAGAGGTAAGTTTAGAAGGTGAAATATCTATCAAATGAGAATTAGGAA
>JAVBJW010000018.1:0-4306 GCA_031546805.1 Anaplasmataceae bacterium | reverse complement strand
CCTGACAAAGAAGATAGTAATAAAATAAAAGTAGAGCTTGATGAAGAAAGCCAAGATAAAATTAATAAACTACAAAATAAAAGTACTATTGGAGAAAGTTTTCTTTTAGGTGGAAAAAATATTCTTCAAGCTATACAAGATCAAGAATTTATAAGAAATCACATTAATGAACCAGATGCTCCATCTACCTTTATAGAACAAATTTCAATCAGCCATATCTTTGATAGTTTGAAAAATAGCTTCAACCAATTTGGAAAATATGTATTGGGTGGTTGAAATCTTCATTTGGTTTGCAAAAAATCAGGGCAACGATTTACTTCAGAGAAAATTTATAATTATTGCCTATTTAGTATGTTTAACTTTTTGAATATACTGGGGGATTATAGTGCAGTTGCAGCATAAGTATTTCTATAAACGTCTACGGAATAAAAATAGTGATAATATCGATGTTACTGAATTGTTGACAGAATTGATATATAACAGAGAGAGCAAATATTTATCATACTACGTCAATGATTTAATTAACAGCAAACAGGTTGAAGAAATCTTTAAAGTATTGTATATGGCAATGCATAAGCACAGTAGAAGAGATTCGAGATATGATTCAGATCTTGAAAATGAAGATCAACATTCTTTATGTGAATCAGAATATGAATCGGATTTTGATAGCGCAAAAGAAACAGAACAATGTTCTATTAATAAAACAATAAAAACCATTATTCAGACATTGATTAATGCTGGAGTAAATATAGGAACATATAAATACGAAACATCAGAAACACCACTACATTGGGCTTCATCAGTAGGAAATATTGAGATTGTAAATTTTCTGATAAAAAAAGGAGTCGATGTTGATATTAAAAATAATAGAGGAGCAACAGCGTTACACTTAGCAATAATAAATGGTCATTTGGATGTCGTAAAAAAGCTGATTGAACTAAGAGCAAGAATTAATATTACAGATAGTCAAGGCAAAACACCACTACAGCTTGCTGTGTCATGCGAAGCATGTGATATAGTAGAATATTTACTTCAAGTAGGTGCTAATCCAAACATTTCTTGTCCATTTATTGATAGGTCAACAGATGACATTGGTGAATTAGATTATAATCTTTATACACAAGCCAAGGAATTAGAAGGTGCAAAGTGCTCACCACTACAACTTGCAGCATTTTTAGGCAATTTAGACATAATAAAATTATTAATAACATATGGAGCAGATGTTGATGCTGTGTGTGAAAGTAAGATGTATTCTTGCCTTCATATGGCTGTTTTTGGCATTACTTATTGTGTCAATAGAGAAATCAGAGAAGAATTAGAAGTATTAAATTTTTTGTTATCAAACTCAAACTCTCCTAATCTAATCAATTCTCGTGATCATGAAGGCAAAACGCCATTACACATGGCAGTTAGTGCAAATCATAAAGAGACCATAAGAGTTTTACTTGAGTATAGAGCTTCATTATTAGAGTTTAGAAAAGGAGGATATACTGTTTTTCATGATGCAGTGGATAAAGGAAATTTAGATATAGTAAAGCTGTTATTAGATAATAGTGATGAACAAGCAAAGTTAATTAATTGTGTTTATATACCTGTTGAAGAAAATGGAGATGATATATGTCTTCAACTCTCTCCCCTACATGTAGCTATTAGTGCTTATATTTACTTCTTAAAGAGAAAAGAAGATTCATTAGAGTCATTTAATATAATAAAGTACTTACTATCCTACTCTACTCTTGATATCAACATTAAAAATTTTGATGGAGAGACTCCTCTACACTATGCAATAAAATATATCGAAGATGATGAACTGGCATTAGCACTAATAAATGAGCTACTAACTGCAAAAAATATTAATCTATTTATTAAGGATCAGACTAATAGAACACCTTTTGATTGGGCTATAGAGAATAATAGGAACAAAATATTACAAGCTTTAATTGATAACAAGTATGGATCTGATAAGGATAGCTTACTTCATTTAGCTGCAAAAAATGGTGATGTTAAGGCAGTTGAATATTTGATAGAGAAATTTGATGTTAATTTGCAGAATGACTTAGAGATAACACCGTTACAATTAGCAGCATCTAAAGGATCTATAGATGTTGTACGTGTTTTAATTAAGAAAGGAGCTGTGGACATCAGTGCCCAACCTGCAGCATATCGTGCTATTTTCGAGGGAAACTTAGATATGGCAGACTTATTGTTAACATCATTTACAAACAGCAAAGAGCGTGTTAATTACTGTTTTTGCATGTCAATGACAACTATTGAGCAAATTTATGCATGCGATAGTATAGATGAAAATAAATCACAAGAAAACGTACAAGCAAAACAAATACATATAGATAGGCTTATTAGAGCTATTTGTCATCTTGTAAATTCTTACCATGAGTTAGATATCAACATTTTTGATGATCAAAAAAGAACTGCATTGCATCGTGTAATCAAAAGCAAGTTAGATATAGATAATAAATTAAAACTATTAGAAACACTCCTGAAGAGAAAAGACATCAATCCATTCATAAAAGATGCTGAGAACAAAACCCCAATTGATTACTATATAGAGCAAGAAAATTATAGTCATCCTATTTTAGACCAATATGCAAAGATACAAGCGGATAGAAATACAAGCATTGAAAATTACAATGCAAAAAAGTATTTTATATGTGCTACGGCCTTATGTGCGGTAAATGTTGTTTTTATAGAAATGTACATTAATCAACACTTATTAGAAAGTTTTATACCAGATATACAATATTTAGGTTTAATGTTTATAATTAATATAGTTGCATGTGTTTGTTGTGTAATCATTAGTAAAAGTATTGAAAAGTCAATCGAGGAAAAGTATAAAAATAAAGTTTTTGGTCTTTTTGAAAACAATGATGAAGTTTCACCTAAATTAGAAGAAACAAATCTCGTGACCTTATCCAGTCAAAGGGGAGAATGCCTTATTGGAGGGTAAGAGAAAAGTGTTATCTTTTAACATTAAATTTTACAGATCTTTCTGAAAGATGCGCTGATCTAAATTTTCTTTGAAAGATGGATACGAAAAAAATAAATTCCCTCAATTGGGGTTTAAAACAATTGATTTTATACTAAATATAATATACATTCATAATGTAAACATGTAAGGTGAAAGGTTGATGTTGCATTCTACACCGTACTCAAAACAGCAATTTATAAAGATGTTGCAATGTAGTGGTTATATTCGTCTTACAGATGATTTTGCCTTAAACATTATGATAGATAATCTAGATGCTATTCCAATTTTACAGGCTACATATAGTATACATAATATTGTAAACATGTTTGATCGATATGCAGCAATTGTTGCAGTTATAGGTTACAAACAAAGGAATTATAAGGATAAAATTGTTGATCACATAAATAACCTGGAATTTTTAGAAGCTATTATGCGTTGTAATAGCAAGGTAGCAGTAATATTTCTTAATTGTATGCTAGATAAGGATATTCCTATAGAACACATTAAAGATAAAGCAGAGTTCTTTCTATCTATACTAAAACTTGATGATAAATCTATCACCACTTTAACTCACTATATTTTTAACAAAAACATCGTAGCGTTAGCATTAATTGATTACCAAGATCAAGGTGATACGTTTACAAAGTTTATAATAGATAATTTAGATTTTATTTTGAGTATTGTGGACCATAATACTATGACTGCAGTAATATATATCTGTCATATTCTTGATAATAAAGAGTTCATATTAGAACTAAAAGGACAAAGTGATTTTATAACGCAGATAATAAAACATGATAGTATATCAGCTATAACTGTGATGAGGCACTTCATTGGAATTGAAGAAGATGAGACTTGTATGTCGTATATACAAAGTAATAGTTTTCTTTTTGATTATGTAATGTCATGTAAAACTATAGCAGCTGCAGCGCTTACTATATGTTTATTAAAAGACTCAACAAATGCTGAGTATGTATTGAATGACTTTAGTTTTTTTGAATGTTTAATTCAGTATGAAGATATAGATGTAATTGCTTCAAAGCTTATTGATGTTTTACTTAAAGAAAAAAATCCACAATTGATGGAAAGCGTAAAGACCAAATTCGATATTTTAAAACAAGTTATGAGGCAATCTACAGTTGCAGCTTCAATACTTATGGAGTATATGTTAAAAGGTAATGCATCTAATATAGAAAAAGTCGAAAGTCAAATAGACAATTTTATGAGCATAATCCAACATCATGGCAATCAAGCAGCAATGATTATGGAATATATATCCAATACCCACAATACAGTTTACAAAATATTTTAAATATTTTG